>CAMDHS010000252.1 GCA_945898115.1 Comamonas sp. lk | reverse complement strand
TTGGCGGCTTGCGCGCCCTGGGCTTTTACCACCGCCGCAGCGCGGTGCAAGCCAGCACCAGCGTGCTGAACCTGCTGCGCCCCAGCGACGCAGCAGCCACGGTCTAAGGAAAAAGCGCCATGCCAAACACCAGCACCATGGGCCCCGAGAGCGCCCACTTCAATTTCGCCCAGTACCTGCTGGACTGCAATGCGCAGCGCCCCGATAAGTTGGCCTTTGTGGACGACCTGGGCAGCCTGAGCTACGGCGCGCTGGCCGATCGCATCCGCGGCGTAGCGGGTGCCTTGCGCGGCTGTGGCGTGCACCGCGAAGAGCGCGTGCTGCTGCTCATGCACGACTGCAATGACTGGCCCAGCACCTTTTTGGGCGCCATGTATGCGGGCATAGTCCCGGTGGCGGTTAACACCTTGCTCACGGTGGACGACTACGCTTATATGCTGCAAAAAAGCCGCGCGCAGGTGGCACTGGTGTCGCAGGCGCTGCTGCCGGTCTTGCAGCAGGCCATGGCGCAGGCACAGGCCAGCGGCGGGCACGAGGTCAAGCAAATTGTGGTGTCCGCACCGCAAGGCCCGCTGCCCGCAGGCGTGCTGGCACTGGACGACTTTTTGGCCGCCCACGCGCCCCTGCCTGCTTGCGCTGCCACTGGCGCGGACGATCCTGGCTTTTGGCTGTTCTCATCCGGCTCCACCGGCCGGCCCAAGGCCACGGTGCACAGCCAGATCAACCCCTATTGGACGGCCACGCTGTACGGCCAAAAGGTGCTGGAACTGAACGCGCAAGACGTCTGCTTTTCGGCCGCCAAGTTATTCTTTGCCTACGGCCTGGGCAACGGCCTGAGTTTTCCGCTGAGCGTGGGCGCCACCACGGTGCTGATGGCCGAGCGGCCCACGCCTGACGCCACCTTCAAGCGCTGGCGCGGCCAGGTCGGCGGGCTGCAGCCCACGGTGTTTTTTGGCGCGCCTACCGGCTTTGCCGGCATGCTGGCCTCTCCGGCCTTGCCCGCCAAAGACGAGACCCGTCTGCGCCTGGTGTCTTCGGCCGGCGAGGCGCTGCCCAGCGAGCTGGGCGAGCGCTTCAAGGCGCACTTTGGCGTGGACATTGTGGACGGCATTGGTTCGACCGAGATGCTGCACATCTATTTGTCCAACCTGCCGCACCGGGTGCGCTACGGCACCACCGGCTGGCCGGTGCCCGGCTACGAACTATCCCTGCGTGGCGACGACGGTCAGCCTGTGGCCGAAGGCGAAATTGGCGATCTGTTCATCCAGGGGCCAAGTGCGGCGCTGATGTACTGGGGCAACCGCGAAAAAACCTGCGAAACCTTCCAAGGCGTCTGGACGCGCAGTGGCGACAAATACGTGCGCAACGAGGACGGCAGCTACACCTACAGCGGGCGCAGCGACGACATGATCAAAGTCAGCGGCATTTATGTGTCGCCCTTTGAGGTCGAATCCACCCTGGTGCAACACCCCGGCGTGCTGGAGGCGGCAGTCATTGGCGCCCCTGACACCGACGGCCTGACCAAAACCCGCGCCTACGTGGTTTGCAAGCCCGGCGTGACACTGAGCGCCGAAGAACTCAAGGCCTTTGCCAAAGACCGCCTGGCGCCCTACAAATACCCGCGCGTGATCGAATTTGTGGACGAGCTGCCCAAGACGGCCACCGGCAAGATCCAGCGCTTCAAGCTGCGCGAACTGGCCTTGCAAACCCCATGACCCACGCACCCGCTTTGGTGGACATCCAATGGGAAGGCCAGCGCATTGCGCTGGAATACCAGTGGCTGGGCGCTTGCGCGGGTGAAACGCCCAAAACGGCTGAAGCAGCTGAAGCAGCTGAAGCCGGGCGCGCAGGCCGGGTGGGCGCTCCTGCGCTACCGCTCGTCATTTTTTTGCACGAAGGCCTGGGCTCGCTGGCCATGTGGAAAGATTTTCCGCAGCAGCTTTGCGCTGCCGCGCGCTGCCGGGGCTTGGTGATCTCGCGCCCGGGCTACGGCCAGTCCACGCCCCTGCCTGCGGGCACGCGCTGGAACAGCGACTTTTTGGAGCGGCAGGCCTTGGAAGTGCTGCCCGCTGCCCTGGCCGCACTGGGCGTAGACGCCAGCGCGCAGCCCCTGTGGCTGCTGGGGCACAGCGACGGCGCGTCGATCGCGCTCATATACGCCGCTGCTTTTCCCGCCCAAGTGGCCGGTTTGGTGGTTTTGGCGCCGCATTGCTTTGTTGAAGACCAGACGGTGGCCAGCATCGCCGCGCTGCAGGTGCCCGATGTGCGCTCAGCCCTGTTGGCGCGTCTGGCACGCTACCACCGCGCGCCCGCGCCGGTTTTTGACGCCTGGAGCAGCATTTGGCTTGATGGCGCATTTCGGCACTGGACAATTGCTGACAGAATGCGCCGAATTGGCTGTCCAGTTCTTGCAGTGCAGGGCCTGGACGACGAATATGGATCGTTGGAACAAATTCGCAGCATTGCGCGCGCCGTATCCGGCACGCGTTTGCTCGAACTTGCCACCTGCGGCCATTCCCCCCACCGCGACCAGCCTCAGGCGCTGATTGCGGCTTTTGGCAGTTTTTTGAACCACAAAGAAGGAGACAACCCATGACTATTTCCCTGAACACCCTGGCTGCTCGCGGCGCACAAGTGCTGGCGCTCACCGCGCTGGCCGCGTCCATGGCTGCGGCACAAACCCCCGGCAAACTCAAGGTCGGCCTGATGCTGCCCTACACCGGCACTTTTGCCGCCCTGGGCACCGCCATTGAAAACGGCTTTCGCCAGCACGTCACCGAGCTCGGCGGCAAGATTGCCGGACGCGAGGTCGAATACTTCAAGGTGGACGACGAGTCCGATCCTTCCAAAGCCACAGACAACGTCAACAAGCTCATCAAGCGCGACCAAGTAGACGTGCTGATCGGCTCGGTGCACTCGGGCGTGGCCATGGCCATGGCCAAGTCCGCCAAAGAGAGCGGCACCTTGCTGATCGTGCCTAACGCGGGCGCAGACGCAGTCACCGGCGCCATGTGCGCCAACAACATCTTCCGCAGCTCCTTCTCCAACTGGCAACCCGGCTACGCCATGGGCGAAGTGATGGCCAAGAAGGGCATCAAAAAAGTGGTCACCATCACCTGGAAGTACGCAGCGGGCGACGAATCGGTGCGCGGCTTCAAGGAAAGCTTTGAGAAGGGCGGCGGCACCGTCGTCAAGGAACTCAACCTGCCTTTCCCCGGCGTTGAATTCCAGGGCTTGCTGACTGAGATTGCTGCGGCCAAGCCAGATGCCGTGTTCACCTTTTTTGCCGGTGGCGGCGCGGTCAAGTTTGTGAAAGACTACTCAGCAGCGGGCCTGAAGAAGTCGATCCCGCTGTACGGCTCGGGCTTTTTGACCGACGGCAACTTGGAGGCCCAAGGCGAAGCGGCTGATGGCTTGTTCACCGCCCTGCATTACGCCGACAGCCTGGACACCAAGCGTGACAACGCGTTTCGCCTGAACTATGCCAAGACCTACAGGCTGCAGCCCGACGTGTACGCAGTGCAAGGCTATGACGCGGCGCAAATGCTGGCCATCGGCCTGAATGCCACCAAGGGTGACGCCAGCAAATCGGCCGAGATCTCTGCCGCTCTGCGCAAAGTCACGATCGACAGCCCGCGCGGCCCGTTCACGATTTCCAAGGCCCACAACCCGGTGCAAGACTTTTACCTGCGCCAAGCGGGTGCCAAAGAAAACAAAAAGGTCGGCATTGCCAGCGCCAAGCTGGAAGACCCGGCACGCGGCTGCAAGCTCTAAGCCTGACTTGACCTTGTAAACCCAGTACCGGGCGCAGCCTTAGCGCTGCGCCCGGTGCCCAAGAGCACGCGCTGCAAACCCCATGGACTTGACGACTTTTTTAATTCAGTGTCTGAACTCGCTTCAGTACGGGCTGCTGCTGTTTTTGGTGGCTTCCGGCCTGACGCTGATCTTCGGCATCATGGGCGTGATCAACCTGGCGCACGGCAGCTTTTATATGGTGGGCGCTTATTTGGCGTTTAGCCTGGCACCGGTGGTGGGCTCCACTATCGGCGGCGGCTTTTTTGCCACGCTCTTGGTGGGGGTGGTGTTGGCGGTGCTGTTTGGGTATTTTTTGGAATGGGCGTTCTTCAGCTTTTTGTACGAACGCGAACACCTGCAGCAAGTGCTGATGACTTACGGCCTGATTTTGGTGTTTGAAGAGCTGCGCAGCCTGCTGGTGGGTGACGACGTGCACGGCGTGGCGCCACCCGACATCTTGAACGGCAGCATTGCGCTGGGCGACATGATGACTTACCCGGTCTACCGCCTGTTTATCTCGGGCGTGTGCCTGGCGCTGGCGCTGGGCATGTACTTTGTGTTTACCCGCACCCGCCTAGGGATGATGATCCGCGCGGGCAGCACCAACCGCGAGATGGTGCAGTCGCTGGGCATTGACATCAAGTTTTTGTACCGCGTGGTGTTTGCCGCCGGGGTGGCTATTGCGGTGCTGGCCGGCATGGTGGCCGCGCCCGTGTCTTCGGTCTATCCGGGCATGGGCAGCACGGTGCTGATTATTTGCTTTGTGGTGGTGGTGATTGGCGGCATTGGTTCGATTCGCGGGGCGCT
>CAMDHS010000251.1 GCA_945898115.1 Comamonas sp. lk | reverse complement strand
TGGGTTGTACGCATGTTGGGCCTCCGAATGAAATCAATGGGATTTAATCATATGCCGTGGCTTTTTGTGAGGCGAAAAATCAAGGCGGCCCCACGGCGCGCAAGCTCTTGGTGTGCTGGAGTGGGCGCTAGGCTTTGATTGTTTGAATCAATTTGCATTGCACTTGCAATACAATTTAGCCATGAAAACAGCCACGCTTCCCCCCATCCGCGTCGCGCCTGATTTCCGGCTTGAGCTTGAAGGCGTGCTGGAACAAGGCGAAACCTTGTCGCAATTTGTCGAAAACGCGGTGCGCACCACGGTCGCCAAGCGCAAGAACCAGGCCGAGTTCATTCGCCGCGGTGTTGCCGCCATCGAAGCGACCCAGCGCGACGGCAGCGGCATTCCCGCTGATCAGGTGATTGCCAAGCTCGAAGCCAAGCTGGCCGCCGCCCGGCTCGACTTGGCGCAGCGCGGCGGATGAAATACACGGTTGAATTTAGCGAAGCGGCTGCTGCTGATTTGGAGCGGCTGTTTGACTTCGCGCTGCAACGCGAATTGGACAGTGCAACGGGCGACCTAGATATACCGGAAAGAGCCTTGCAGGCAATCAAAGACGGCATCGCATTTTTGACTTCTTCTCCGTTTGCCTGTCGCAAGGCAGGGAACAGTTCTTTTGTTCGTGAACTGATCATTCCGTTTGGGCACGCGGGCTACGTGGCGCTGTTTGAGATTGTGGACAGTAAGACTGTCATCATCGGAGCTATTCGGCATCAATTTGAGGACGATTACTACTGAGGGTCAGAAGCGGTCGTTGACCAAACCGCGCTTTGAGGCTGCGACAGGCTGAGAGCGGAAGTACACCGACCAAACTTGGCAGGCTGTTTCCACCCCCATGCGGTCACCCAGGCTGGACTGAGTGGTCGAAACCACAATTCGATCCCAAGCGTCAGACCTCTGTCGCTCTGCTGACGGGTTGATGTCGTGTTCATTTTGAGGCAATGGCTCAATAATCTGTGTACTGCATCCATAGGAGCAAAAAAGAAATGTATGTACAAAAACTCAGATTGAAAAAAGGCTGGTCTCAACAGCAGTTAGCGGCTTTCAGCGGCTTGAGTGTTCGTACTGTGCAACGCATAGAGGCCGGCCAGCCAGCAAGCACCGAAACTTTGAAATCCTTGGCAGCAGTTTTTGAAGTTGAGTTCACCACCATTAACCAGGAGTCACACATGACCACTGCAATTACACCTAACACCCCAGACCGCGACGAAGCCGAGGCCTTTCGTCATGTACGCAAACTGCGTGGCTTCTATTTACACCTGATGCAATATGTCATCGTCATTCCGTGTTTATGGCTAATCAATTGGTTTACGAGCGCCCATTACCTTTGGGCTGTATGGCCAACCCTGGGTTGGGGCATCGGCATCGTGGCGCATGCGCTCACGACCTTTCAGCTAGGCGGTTTTCTGGGTCCGCAATGGGAGCGACGGGAGGTTGAGAGACGTTTGGGGCGGCCGCTGTAGTACATAAAGCGCCAGGTATATCGATCGCAAAGGCGTCTGCGACTGTCCAGTACCCGTCATTCGCCATTTCCCGGTACTGGCCCGGACTTGCCGAAAGACAGAATGCGGCGACTAACCGCAAACGCTGCATCACGGCCGCCCAAGCCGTATGGGTCGCCTGCCGCCATAGGCCAAGCCCCGCCCGCCGCCCAAGCCCCATCGCCCCAGTAGAAAATATACCCATGGCAAAAATAGACCAGCGCAACGACCGCGTCAGCGAAACCCCGGCCACCCAGTTCCTCAAGGCCCAGAAGGTGGTGTTCAGCGAACACCCCTACGAATACCTGGTGCACGGTGGCGGGCAGCACAGTGCGCAGGTGCTGGGCTGGGACCCGTTTCATGTGGTCAAAACCCTCATCATGGAAGACCAAGACGCCAAGCCGCTGGTGGTGCTGATGCACGGCAACCGCAAAGTGTCCACCAAAAACCTGGCGCGCCAGATTGGCGCCAAGTCGGTGGCGCCCTGTGCGCCCGAGACGGCCAACCGCCACAGTGGCTACCTGGTGGGCGGCACTTCGCCCTTTGCCACGCGCAAGACCATGCCGGTGTTTATCGAGTCCAGCATCCTGGACTTGCCCAAAATCTTGATCAACGGCGGGCGGCGCGGCTACCTGGTGGGCATAGACCCGGCGCTGTGCCTGAGTTTGCTGGGCGCAAAGGCGGTACAGTGCGCGCTAGAAGACTAGCGGGACCAGCGCAACCAGCGGAATCAGGGAGAGCAGCGCCTGGCGCAGCGTCCTGACAAAAAAACATACGGAGAATTCTCTTGGAAGCCATCGCCACCCTTTCCCCTCTTTCCCCTCTTTCCCCTCTTTCCCCCTTTTTTCCGGCCCTGGCTACCGTGGCCGCCTACCTGATCGGGTCGCTGTCCTTTGCGGTCATCGTCAGCAGCGCCATGGGCCTGAACGACCCGCGCAGCTACGGCAGCAAAAACCCCGGCGCCACCAACGTGCTGCGCTCGGGCAACAAGCTCGCTGCTGTGCTCACGTTGTTGCTGGACGCCTTTAAGGGCTGGCTGCCGGTGGTGGCGGTGCAAACCTGGGGCGCGGAATACGGACTGGACGCAGGCACCGTGGCGCTGGTGGGCCTGGCCGCATTTTTGGGGCATTTGTACCCGGTGTTCTTTCGCTTTGTGGGCGGCAAGGGCGTGGCCACGGCCATGGGCGTGGTGCTGGCGGTCAACCCGGTGCTGGGGCTGGCCACGGGCGTCACCTGGCTGCTGATTGCGTATTTTTTCCGCTACTCGTCGCTGGCGGCGCTGGTGGCTGCCGTGTTTGTGCCGGTGTATGACCTGATGGCCGACGGCGTGTTTTGGCGCTCTGACAACCGCATTGCGCTGGCTTTGGTGGTGGTCAGCGGCTTGCTGATCTGGCGCCACGCTGAGAACCTGTCGCGCCTGGTCAAGGGCACCGAATCGAAGATCGGCAAAAAGTAGGCGCCAAAGGGTTGGGGCGCCTGGCGCCCAGGTTTAGTCGCGAAAGTTGTTGAAACTCAGCGGCACGTCGGTAATTTCTTTTTTCAGCAGCGCCATGGCGGTTTGCAGGTCGTCGCGCTTGGCGCCGGTCACGCGCACCGAGTCGCCCTGAATCGATCCCTGCACCTTGAGTTTGCTGTCTTTCAGGATGCGCTGGATTTTTTTGCCCAGCTCGGCCTCAATGCCGTTGCGCACGGTAATGACCTGCTTGACCTTGTCGCCGCCCATTTTTTGCACGTCGCCCATGTCCAAAAAGCGCACATCCACATTGCGCTTGGTCAGCTTGTTGCGCAGCACGTCCTCTATTTGCGCGAGCTGAAACTCGGCGTCGCCGATCATGGTGATTTCTTTGTCCTTGATCTCGATGCTGGCGCACGTGCCTTTAAAGTCAAAACGGGTGGTGATTTCCTTGACGGTGTTTTCTACTCCGTTTTTTACATCAACCAGATTGGCTTCGCAGACGGTGTCAAAAGTGGGCATGGCGTGGTTCTCCGTGCGCTGAAGTTCGGGCGTGCACCCGGGGCGGATGCGACAATCCGGCGATGTTAGTCGAGAAAAATGTTCCCCTGCAGGCGCTCAACACCTTCCACATCGTGGCCCGGGCGCACGCGCTCGTGCGCATCCACACCGAGGCAGACGCCGTGGCCCTGTGCGCCGACGCCCAATGGCGCGACGCGCAAAAATTCGTGCTGGGCGGTGGCAGCAACCTGGTGATTACCGGCGACGTCAAACCCCTGGTGCTCAAGGTCGAAATCATGGGGCGCCGCCTGCTGCGTGAAACGCCCAAGCACTTTATTGTTGAATCCGGTGCCGGCGAAAACTGGCACGACTTTGTGGCCTGGACGCTGGACCAAGGTCTGCCGGGCATGGAAAACCTGGCGCTGATTCCCGGCACCGTGGGCGCCACGCCGGTGCAAAACATAGGCGCCTACGGCGTAGAGCTGCAAGACCGCTTTGATTCGCTCGACGCCATAGACCTGCAGACCGGCCAGCTCTTTACCCTGGACGCGGCGCAGTGCGGCTTTGGCTACCGCGAATCGGTGTTCAAACACGCGGCTGGCGACAAAGGCCTGGGCCTGAAAGACCGCGCGCTGATTCTGCGCGTGCGTTTTGCCCTGCCCAAGGCCTGGAAGCCGGTGCTGGGCTACGCCGACCTAGAGAAAAAGCAGGCCGAACAGGGCGGCGTGACGCCCACGGCACGTCAGTTGTTTGACTGGATTTGCCAGATTCGCCGCACCAAGCTGCCCGACCCGGCCCAGATTGGCAACGCTGGCAGCTTTTTCAAAAACCCCACCGTCAGCCCCGAGCAATGCGCCGACATCATCGCGCGCGACCCCAAGGTGGTGCATTACCGCCTGGCCGACGGCAGCTTCAAGCTCGCGGCGGGCTGGCTGATAGACGCCTGCGGCTGGCGTGGCAAGTCGATTGGCCAAGCTGGCGTGTTTGAAAAGCAGGCGCTGGTGCTGGTCAACCGTGGCCCGTCCGCCGACGGGCAGGGCGCCACTGGCGGCGAGGTGATGACGCTGGCGCGTGCCATACAGACCAGCGTGTACGAGCGCTTTGGCCTGCGCCTGGAAACCGAGCCGGTCGTCCTTTAAGCCCATTTGACCC
>CAMDHS010000250.1 GCA_945898115.1 Comamonas sp. lk | reverse complement strand
AACGATATATACAGTTTATATCGTTAAAAGGAACTTTGTACCTAGGGTTTACGCCCAGTGTTGTGAAATTACCCAATACCACGCGACTTTGTGCGGCAGATCTAACCTTGGGGCGGAGCGCTGGCAGGGCACTTACCAAATGGAGCGGTCGCGTCTGAGTGGAGTAGCGTTGACCGGGTGGCTTAGCTGCGACGCGCCTGGCCTGCCATCCAGTCTTTAAGCGCCGTGTTCACACGCGTTTGCCAACCGGGACCGCTGGCGCGCAGAGCGGACACCAACTCTTGGTCAAGCCGTATGGCGACCTGCTCTTTTGCCGGCTTTTTGTTTGGGCCACGCATTTTGCGCAGCGCAGACACGGTGGCTTCGACGCCGCCGCCGGGGCTGACCATGGCGTGGCTCCAGTCGATCTTGTCATCGCTGGAAGTTGGCACTGGGGCCGCAGCCTTCGCCGCGGCAATTTGCGAAGGGCTAAAACGCACTGAAGAAGTCATCGGTTTCTTTACGGTTGGCATAGCGGCAGGAAATGAGATGCGCGACGTCGTCACCGCGCGGAGTCCAAACCAGAAAAACGACCCGGCCTTGCCACATGCCCAGGCTCTGCAACCGGAGCTCTCCATAGCTTTGGCGAGCGTCTTCCACTGAGATCATCGCGTTATCAAAGACAGGCTCCAGCTCTGAAAGATCATTACTGTGCTTTCTGATGTTCTGGCGCCGCTTGGCTTCGTCCCACGTGATCAGGATTCAAACTGTATATGCGTTTTGATAGTCTGTCAATCGAATTTCGGACGCATAGTCTCTTGATTCGGGTGATGCTTAATTTGATGAAAATGATCCGCACCAAGTTCAGGCCGAGCCCGACTTTTGGAAAAATGTCCTTGAACCGCGTTACCAGCGGGTGGCAGATTGAATACCCAGGCACTACAGCCAAAACAGCTAAAAATAAAACTGTTTTTGGCAACTTATTCCCCGATGAAACAGCCCCCGTCAACATCCTTTACAGACCCCAATCAGCCCGCCAGCACATCCAGCACCAGCCGCTCCTGCGCACTAAAGCACAAAAACCGCTTGTTGGTCGCCCGTCCAATCGCGCACAGATTGAGCCGCTGGGCCACCGCGTGGCCCATTTGGGTGATGCCGCTGCGAGAGATGACGATGGGCACGCCCATTTGCGCGGACTTGATGACCATCTCACTCGTCAACCGGCCGGTGGTGTAGAAGACTTTGTCGTCGGCTCGCAATCCGGTGCGCTGCTGGCCGCTATCGATCAGACTGTCGCTCAGTTGCAGCGCCATCCAGCCGGCGATGGCGTCAATGGCGTTGTGGCGACCCACGTCTTCGACAAACATGAGCATAGTGTCGCCTTTGAACAGCGCGCAACCGTGCACCGAGCCCGCCGCTTTGTAGACGCTGTCGTGCAGACGAATGGCGTTGACGATGCCGTACAAGGCGCTTTGCGTGAGCGTGGCCGCTGGCAGCGCGATGGTGTCCACGTCGGCCATCAGGTCGCCAAACACGCTGCCCTGGCCGCAGCCGGTGGTGACCACGCGCTTGGCGGTTTTCTCGGCCAAATCGGCAATACCGTGGTGGGTTTTGACGGCAGCGGCGCCCACTTCCCAGTCCACGGTGATGGATTCCACCTCGTGCGCGGAGCGGATGAGCCGCTGGTTAAGCAAATAGCCCAGCACCAGCCACTCAGGTTGGGCGCCCAGAGTCATGAGGGTGACGAGTTCGCGCTTGTCCACATACACCGTCAAGGCGCGCTCAGCCGGAATGTCCAGCATCTGCGGCTGGCCAAACTCATTGACCACCGCAATGGCCTGGGTCAGCGGCGCCTGCGCCTGTGTCAGGCGCGGCAGACCCAAGTGGCTCAATATTGGAGCGTCAGGCAAGGCGTTCAGGCGGCAACCACTACCGGCCGGTTGGTGCCGTATCCTTCCAGCGCAGACGGCACGCCCCCGGCGCGCACAGCCACCGCGCAGTACTTGAACTCGGGAATCTTGCCAAAAGGGTCCAGCGCAGCGTTGGTCATCAGATTGGCTGCTGCCTCGTAATAGGCAAAAGGCATGAACACCGCGCCCTGGGGCGTGCCGTCGTCGCGGCGCACATGGATAGCCACCTGGCCACGGCGCGAGGCGATGGTGACCACGTCGCCAGTCTCCAGGCCCAGCGTGGCCAAATCGGCGCCGCACATGGACGCCGTGGCCATTGGCTCGATGGCGTCGAGCACGGTGGCGCGACGTGTCATGCTGCCGGTGTGCCAGTGTTCGAGCTGGCGCCCGGTGATCAGCACATACGGAAAGTCGCCATCGGGTCGCTCATCGGCAGGAATGATGTCGGCGGGCACCAGGTGCACGCGTCCGTCGTCGGTGGCAAAGTGGTCGATAAATACCGTGGGCGCACCAGGATCGTCCTCGCTCAGACACGGATAAGTAACGCTGGACTCGCGCTGCAAGCGTTCCCAGGTGATGCCCGAAATGGCGGTGTGCATCGCGCGGCGCATTTCGTCATAGACCTCGGCCACGCCGTCAAACTCGCCTTGGTAGCCGCAGGCCAAGGGGCGGCCGGTGCCGTGGCTGCCTGCGTGGGTGGACGCCGCATGCGCGCCAGCATGGCCGACGCCGCCCCCCCCAAAGTCGTCCAACGCCCCCTCGGGGGGCAGCGACGACAGGAGGTGCGGAGCGTGGGGGCCAACACGCTGTGCGATCTGCTGAATGATCCACAGGTCCGGCTTGGCCTGCCCCGGCGGGTTGATGGCCTGCTTGCCAAGCTGCACCATGCGGTCGGTGTTACTGACGGTGCCGGTTTTCTCGGGCCAGGCGGTGGCGGGCAGCACCACGTCGGCCAGCCAGGCGGTCTCGGTCATAAAGATGTCTTGCACCACCAAATGGTCCAGACTGGCCAGCGCGTGACGGGCGTGGTTCAGGTCGGGATCGCTCATGGCGGGGTTTTCGCCCATGATGTACATGCCGCGCACCTTGTGGGCGTCGCTATCAGGCGCCAAAACCTTGTGCATGATCTCTACCACGGTGTAGCCGGGTTGGGCATCAAGCTTGGCGTCCCAGAAGTCTTCAAACCACGCATGCGCCGCGCCATTGGTCACGCGCTGGTAGTTGGGGAACATCATGGGAATCAGCCCTGCGTCGGACGCGCCTTGCACATTGTTTTGGCCGCGAAGGGGATGCAGGCCGCTTCCGGGCTTGCCGATCTGGCCGGTCACGCTCACCAGCGCAATCAGGCAGCGAGCGTTGTCGGTGCCATGCACGTGCTGGCTCACGCCCATGCCCCACAGAATCATGGCGCTCTTGGCGGTGGCAAAGGCGCGTGCGACTTCGCGCAGGGTTTGCGCCGGAATGCCGCAAATCGGCGCCATAGCCTCGGGGCTGTAGCCTTTGACGTTCTCACGAAGCGCTTCGAAATTGCTGGTGCGTTGGGCGATAAAGTCTTGGTCCACCAAGCCCTCTTCAATCACCACGTGGATGAGCGCATTGAGCATGGCCACGTCGGTGTCGGCCTTGAACTGCAGGGTGCGCCAGGCGTGCTTGCCGATGTCGGTGATACGCGGGTCGGCGAGCACAATTTTTGCGCCTTTTTGGGCGGCGTTCTTCATCCAGGTAGCGGCCACCGGATGGTTGGACGTGGGGTTAGAACCAATCACAAAGATCAGGTCCGAATGCTCCACGTCGTTAACCTGGTTGCTGACAGCGCCCGAGCCCACGCCCTCTAACAGCGCCGCGACGCTGGATGCGTGGCACAAGCGGGTGCAATGGTCCACGTTGTTAGAGCCAAAGCCGGTGCGCACCAGTTTTTGGAACAAATAGGCTTCTTCGTTGCTGCCTTTGGCCGAGCCAAAACCAGCCAGGGCCTTGGGGCCAAACTGGTCGCGCAGGTCTTTGAGCTTGCCCGCGCCCAGGGCCAGGGCTTCGCCCCAGGTGGCTTCGCGGAACACTTCGGACCAATCGGCGCCCTCTTCCGCCATGCGGCGGTTCAGGCGGTTGAGCAGTTCTGGGTCTTTGCCCACACCGGCCTTGCGGATCAGCGGCACGGTGAGGCGCTGGGGGCTGGCGGCGTAGTCAAAGCCAAAGCGACCCTTGACGCACAGGCGGCTGTGGTTGGCCGGGCCGTCGCGACCATCGACGCTGACGATGGCGTTGTCTTTCACGTTGTAGGTCAGCAAGCAACCCACGCCGCAAAACGGACACACCGAATCCACCTTTTTGTCCACAATCTGGGAGCCGACCTGGGTCTTGGGCATGAGCGCGCCGGTGGGGCAGGCTTGCACGCATTCGCCGCAGGCCACGCAGGTGCTCTCTCCCATCGGGTCGGCCAGGTCAAAAACGATTTCGCTGTGCGAACCGCGCAGGGCGTAACCAATGACGTCATTGACCTGTTCTTCACGGCAGGCGCGTACGCAGCGGTTGCACTGGATGCAGGCGTCCAGATTAACGGCCATGGCCGGATGCGACAGGTCGGCCTTGGGTTGTTCTCTTCGCAGTGCTCTGAGTTCAGGGCGCACGGTGACGCCCATGCGGGCGGCCCAGTCGCTTAGTTCGCCGTGCTGGCCTACGTTTTTGGTGCCCGCTTCTGCCACGGCGGTGCCAGGGGTGGGGGCGGGTTCCTCATGGTGCGAGCACAAATCGTCA
>CAMDHS010000249.1 GCA_945898115.1 Comamonas sp. lk | reverse complement strand
CGAGGTCAGCGACCATGGTGATCTCTATCCCACGGCCAGCACGGCGCTCGATCTCGCTCTGGTTGCGCTGCAGCACATTGAAAGTGCCCGAGCCCACTACGCCAATGCCCAACAGGCCTACTTGAATCGGTTTCATACAGTTCTTCGTTAAATTAATCAGGAGGTCAAGCGCGCAAAGCCCTTGCCGGGCCGCGCGCGTTATTGCGTTAGTTGCTATGGCGCTTGCGGTAGGTTTCCAAAAACTTGGCGACGCGGCCAATCGCCTCGCGCAAATCGTCTTCGTGCGGCAAAAACACAATGCGGAAGTGGTCTGGCTGGGCCCAATTAAAGCCGCTGCCCTGCACCAGCATCACGCGGGTTTCTTGCAGCAATTCCAGGAAAAAAGCCTGGTCGTCTTCAATCGGATAAACCACCGGGTCGAGCCTTGGAAACATGTATAAGGCGGCGCTGGGCTTGACGCAGCTCACACCTGGAATGGCGGTGATCAGCTCGTAGGCCAGATCGCGCTGGCGGCGCAATCTGCCACCTTCGCGCACCAGCTCATCAATGCTCTGGTGGCCACCCAAGGCGGTCTGAATCGCGTATTGGCCCGGCACATTGGCGCACAAGCGCATATTGGAGAGCATGTTCAAGCCCTCGATGTAGTCCTTAGCCGGGCGCTTGTCGCCCGAGACCACCAGCCAGCCAGCGCGGTAACCGCAGGAGCGGTAGCTTTTGGAAAGCGAATTGAAAGTCAGCGTGAGCACATCGTCGCTCAGCGAGCCGATGGCGGTGTGGCGCGCGCCGTCGTACAAAACCTTGTCATACACCTCGTCGGCAAAAATTACCAAACCGTTTTCGCGCGCAATCGCCACTATGGCAAGCAGCAGCTCGTCCGAATACAGCGCGCCGGTCGGGTTGTTGGGGTTGATCACCACAATGGCCTTGGTGCGCGGCGTGATCTTGGCGCGGATGTCGTCCAAGTTGGGCATCCAGCCCTTGGACTCGTCACACATGTAATGCACCGGCGTGCCGCCCGAGAGGCTGGCTGCGGCCGTCCAAAGCGGATAGTCGGGTGCGGGCAAGAGCATTTCGTCGCCGTCGTCGAGCAGGCCGTTGGTGGCCATCACGATCAATTCACTGGCGCCATTGCCCAGGTATATATCGTCCAGCGTCACGCCATGGATGCCTTGCTTTTGCGTCTCGTGCATCACCGCCTTGCGCGCCGCAAAAATGCCTTTGCTGTCCGAGTAACCGGCCGAATTGGGCAGGTTGCGGATCATGTCTTGCTGAATTTCTTCGGGTGCGTCAAAGCCAAACACGGCCAGGTTACCGATGTTGAGCTTGATGATTTTTTGCCCCTCTTCCTCCATCTGGCGTGCACGGTCCATGATGGGGCCACGGATGTCGTAACAGACGTTGGCCAGCTTGGCAGATTTGTAAATGGGTTTCAAAGTCCCTCCGGGGGGTGAATAGCGGGCCACGAAACCTATAATTTGACCACAGTTCCGCATGCGCCCTGCGCCTGAACACCCCCGAACACGCCAGACCGCACGCCCATGAAACTCCAACCCGACCGCACCCAAGGCCCCACCATCACCGGCTACGGAGAAGGCTGGGTGGCGGTCAACGGCGAACAATCGCACAGCAGCCTGCTCATCAGCAGCATGGGGCACCGCTTGGACTGGAGTGCGCGCAGCTTTGAGGCGCTCGATGCGGCGGACTTTGCGCCCATCCTGGAATGGGACGCAGAACTGGTACTTTTTGGCAGTGGAACGCGCCTGCGCTTTGCTAATCCGCAATGGCTGGCGGCGCTTTACGCGCGGCGAATTGGGGTGGAAACCATGGACACACAAGCCGCGTGTCGCACCTACAACTTCCTCGCTGGCGAAGGTCGCAAAGTGGTGGCCGCGCTGCTGGTCTAAGGTAAAAAGCGCCCGGGGTCGGCCCGAACCGCCTCCAAATTCAGGGTAAAATCCGCAGTTGACGTTGGGAACCACACCGCACAAGGCGTGCCGCTCCCAACTTGACTGACACATCCAGCACGAGAGATTCAATACCCCATGGCGATCGTTGTCAACAAACCCCTGCCCGAATTTGAAGCCAACGCCACCGGCGGTTTGCGGGTCACCAATAACTCGCACACAGGCCAGACCTTGGTGCTTTTCTTCTACCCCAAGGACAACACGCCCGGTTGTACTACCGAAGCCATGCAGTTTCGGGACCATTACCAAGATTTTGTCGACGCCGGTGCCCAGGTGTTTGGCGTGTCGCGCGACAACATGAAGTCGCACGACGAATTCAAGTCCAAGCTTGAACTCCCGTTCGAACTGATCGCTGACACTGAAGAAAAAATGTGCCACATGTTTGGCGTGGTCAAAAACAAGATCATGTACGGAAAAAAGGTCAAAGGTATAGAGCGCAGCACCTTTTTGGTGGGCGCTGATGGCCTGGTCAAAGAAGAGTGGCGCGGCCTGAAAGTGCCCGGCCACGTCGAAGAAGTTTTGACCGCGGTCAAATCGCTTAACGAGACGGTTTAACACCGCCATTGGGGGCATGCCTGGCGCATTGCAGCGACATTTGGCTCATGCATAATGTTTGCATGGAAATGAATTTCACGGACCCACGACCACCAAAGGCCGCCTTATAGCAAGGTGGCCTTTTTTTGTTGCAGGTCGCCTTGTTTGCCTGTGCCCCATTTTTCACGAGCCCTAACCCATGCCCCTGCCTTCTGCGCCGACCAAACGTGCTGACCGACTGACACCTTCGGCTTTTGACGGGGCCCCAAAACCCGGGCGCCAGCCACAGCGACCCGCAAGCACTTCGGTACGCGCCCAAGACACAGCCATAGACAGCAGCGCCGACCTGGAAAAACGCCCCGCAGCGGGCCGTCAGGCTGCGCTCCTGAGCAAAGCGCCGACCTCCGAAGTCGCAGTGCAAGTGGAAACTCGGCGTGCCACACCAGCGCAGCGCCCCAGCCCCGTACCTTCCGTGGCCCCGACTGTCAGCGCCGCGCCCGCAGCAGCCAAGCCTGCAACGCAAACGGCGGCCCCGCGCAGCCGCAAGACCGCCCGCAGCGGCCCAGCCAAGCTGTTTGTGCTAGACACCAATGTGCTGATGCACGACCCGATGTGCCTGTTTCGCTTTGAAGAGCACGACATTTTCTTGCCCATGATCGTGCTCGAAGAGCTCGATGGCCACAAAAAGGGCATGACCGAAGTGGCGCGCAACGCCCGCCAGACCAGCCGCACACTCGACGCACTGGCCGGCGCACCCGGTGCCGACATCGTCCACGGCTTTGACTTGAGCAGCACAGGCCAGCGCGAGGCCAAAGGCAAATTGCTGTTCCAGACCCAGCCGCTGGACTACAGCCTGCCCACCAGCCTGCCCCAGGGAAAGGCGGACAACCAAATTTTGGGTGTGGTGGAGGCGCTGCGCAAAAAATACCCGGCCCGCGAAGTGGTGCTGGTGTCCAAAGACATCAATATGCGCGTCAAGGCCCGCGCCCTGGGCCTGGCCACCGACGACTACCAAAACGACAAAACCCTGGAAGACGGCGATTTGCTGTATTCCGGCTCCATGGCGCTTCCCACCGATTTTTGGTCCACGCACGGCCAAAGCGTGGAAAGCTGGCAGCAAGGGCAAAACACCTTTTACAAGGTCAATGGCCCAACCGTGCCCAGCATGCTGATCAACCAGTTTGTTTACTTTGAGTCGCCGGGTGAGCCCAGCTTGTATGCGCGCGTGACCGAAATCCGGGGCAATACGGCGGTGCTCAAGACCCTGCGGGACTTCAACCACCTGAAAAATGCGGTCTGGGGCGTCACCACCCGCAACCGCGAACAAAACTTCGCCATGAACCTGCGGACCGACCCGGAAGTGGACTTTGTGACACTGACCGGCACCGCAGGCACTGGCAAAACCCTGATGGCGCTGGCCGCAGGCCTGACCCAGGTCCTCGACGACCGGCGCTACACCGAGATCATCGTGACCCGCGCTACCGTGAGCGTGGGCGAAGACATCGGCTTTTTACCCGGCACCGAAGAAGAAAAAATGGGCCCCTGGATGGGTGCGCTCGACGACAACCTCGAAGTCCTGGGCAAGACCGATACCAACGCCGGCGAATGGGGCCGCGCGGCCACCAGCGAACTGATCCGCAGCCGCATCAAGATCAAGAGCATGAACTTCATGCGCGGGCGCACCTTTTTGAACAAGTACGTGATCATCGACGAGGCGCAAAACCTGACGCCCAAGCAGATGAAGACCCTGATCACCCGCGCCGGGCCTGGCACCAAAATCGTTTGCATGGGCAATTTGGCCCAGATCGATACACCGTATCTGACCGAAGGGTCGTCCGGCCTGACCTTTGCTGTGGACCGTTTCAAGGGCTGGCCACACGGCGGCCACATCACCCTGGCACGGGGCGAACGCTCACGGCTGGCGGACTTTGCCAGCGAAGTACTCTAAGAAGCCCCGTTTCGCAGCCTAGATGCAGTACGCCGCAAGATGCGGCGTACAAAATGCATCAATAGTCGCCACCGCCCCCGCTGGCCAGGCTCTCGAATTTGGTGATATTGCGCAAGAAGGCCAGCTTGACCGTGCCCGTGGGCCCGTTACGCTGCTTGGCAATGATGATCTCGGCCACACCGGGCTCTTTGCAGGCCTCTTTGGTGTAG
>CAMDHS010000248.1 GCA_945898115.1 Comamonas sp. lk | reverse complement strand
TTCCAGGTCGTCGCCGGCCAGCCCTTGGGCCAGCGCTTCGAGATGGTCTTCCAGGTAACCGTCGTCGTTGAGCGACTCGATCAAAAAGCGCAGGGCCGCGCTGTCGGTGTCGCTCAGACGCAGGCGCAGCGCCTGGCGCAGCAAATGCGTTTGCAGCGACTCTTGCACCCGCGCCAGTTCGGTGGCGTCTTTGTCTTCGTCATCGCCCAGGTTGTTGGTGCGCGCCTTGGCGTCGCCGCCCCATTCGCCGTCGTCGGGCGTGGTCTCGGTGGTGCCGTCGCCTTCCCAGCTCACGCCGTCGTCGCCGGGCTCGGCGCTCAGGGGTGTGGCGTCCTGGTCTTTGTTGTCGGCACTGCTGCTGGAAAAGTCGGTGGTGCTGCTGGGTGCGTATTCACTAATGCGGTCGCCCTCGCTTACCGGCATATCGGCCTGCGCCAGGCCAAATTGCTCCCGCTCTGCGGCCTCGTGGTCCATTTCCAGAAACGGGTTGACCTCCAACATCTGCTCGATCTCTTGGCTCAACTCCAGCGTGGAAAGCTGCAACAGCCGAATCGACTGCTGCAACTGCGGCGTCAGCGCCAGATGCTGCGAGACGCGAAGGGAAAGGCCTTGCCTCATGCCAGAACCCGAAGCCGCGCGAGGGCGCCGGAATTTGCCGCAGGGCCGCCCCAAGGCAAATTAGCCCCCTCGGGGGGCAGCGCAGTACACGCAGTGACAAGCGTGGGGGTCATGAACCCAGCGCTGGGCCGCCCCAAGCTGGGGAGCACCCCCTCGGGGGGCAGCGCAGTACACGCAGTGACAAGCGTGGGGGTCATCACTCTACATTTTGAAGTTTTCGCCAAGGTAGACACGGCGCACTTCGGCGTTGTGGACTATCTCGGACGGGGTGCCTTGCGCCAGCACGTTGCCGTCGCTGATGATGTAGGCGTGGTCACAAATGCCGAGCGTTTCACGCACGTTGTGGTCGGTGATCAAGACGCCGATGTTGCGGCTCTTGAGGAAGTTGATGATGCGCTGGATCTCGATCACCGCAATCGGATCAATGCCGGCAAAAGGCTCGTCAAGCAAGATAAAGCGCGGTTGCGTGGCCAGGGCGCGGGCAATTTCGACCCTGCGCCGCTCACCACCCGAGAGCGCTAGCGCGGGGGACTGCCGCAAATGGTCGACCCGCAGGTCTTGCAGCAGCGCGGTCAGGCGGGATTCGATTTCTGGCTTACCCAAGGGATTGCCATCGGCACCGCGCTGCAGCTCGAGTACCGCGCGCACGTTGTCTTCGACATTGAGCTTACGAAAGATAGACGCTTCTTGCGGCAAATAACCCAGGCCCAGGCGCGCCCGGCGGTGGATGGGCATGTGCTCGATGCGCTGGCCGTCGATGGTGATCTGGCCGGCGCTGGCGCGCAGCAGGCCGACGATCATGTAAAAAGACGTGGTCTTGCCCGCGCCATTGGGCCCGAGCAGGCCGACGACCTCGCCGGTGCGCACGGCCAGCGACACATCTCGCACGACCTGGCGTTTGCCGTAGGCACGCTGCAAATGTTGGGCCTCGAGCAGGCCAACGGCGGTGTTGCCAGAGGCCGGGGCGCCAGGCGCTTGGGGCCCTGAGGGTTCGGCCGCGCTGCCGAGACCAAAATTCATGGGGTTTTGCCTTCGGGCTTGGGCGTGAGCATGGCGCGCACGCGGCCTTTGGTCGTGGCGCCGGGCGCGCTGCCGTCTACGTTGAACTTGTCGGTCAGGTTTTCGTAGACGATGATGGCGCCGGTCACTTCGTCGGCCAGCGTGCTGCCCCGGTAGCGGCGCAAGACCGCGCTTTTCTCAAAACGCACCGTATCGGCCTTGCTGTTGTAGACCAGCATTTCACCCTGGCCTTCGATAAATTCGTCCACACCGTCGCGCTTTTGCCGGAAAAAGGCAGGTTCTGCCGCCGATCCGGTAACGGTGCCGTACTGATAACCCTCGGGGTCCTGCCGCACTTCGAGCTTGGCGCCGCGGATGATGATGCTGCCCTTGGTGAGCACGACTTTGCCGGTAAACACCGTGGTTTGCTGCAGGTCGTCGTAGCGCAAAACATCGGATTCGACGTTCATAGGCTTGTTGCGGTCCGCCTTTTCGGCCCAGGCCTGGGGGCTGAGCGCGGCGCAGGCCAGAAGCAGGGCGGTGAGAGAGATTTTCATAAAGGCACGAAACTTGCTGCGGGTGAGTTCGTTGCATTGTAGCCACCGAAATTGCACCTTTGGGCACTATTCGTGCCTGATTTATGCCCTGTCTTTTCGCCCTTGGGCGTCAAGTCGCAAACGCTGGTCTTTTGGCGACTGCGCCGGCGCTTTAGCTCAGACTTTTTTCGGTGCCTTGGCCGCTGCAGGGCGCTGCTGGGCGACCAGGGCGTCCACCACTTGCAGCGCGCGCTCCATGCTTTTGGCCAGGCTGCCGTCGGTATAAAAGCGCCCCGCCACGCCCAAGGCGGGCACGCCTTCGACCTTGTAGGCGTTTTGCAATTGGGATGCGCGCTGGGTTTTGGTCACCACGCCAAAAGAGTTGTACTCGGCTAAGAACTTGGCGCTGTCCACGCCGTTTTTCCCCATCCACTCCACGATGGCCTCGCCGGTGGCGAGCTTGAGCTTGTCCACATGGATGGCGGCAAACACCTTGGCGTGTATTTTTTCGACCAGGCCCATGGCTTCGAGCGTGTAGTACAGGCGCTGCTGGGGCGCAAAGCTGGCGTTAAAGGCAATCGGCACGCGCCGAAACGCCACGTCCTTGGGCAACTGCTTGACCCAGGCGGCAAGCGTGGGTTCAAAGGCGTTGCAGTGGGAGCAGCTGTACCAAAAAAACTCAACAACTTCGATCTTGCCTGCCGGGGCTTCCACCGTGGCGGGGGTTTCCAACACCATGTAGTCGGTGCCAGCCACCGGTTTTGCGGCCTGGGCTTGGGCGCCAAAGCCTGCGCCCAGAGCGCTCAGGGCGACCAGGGCTTGAGAAAATTCACGGCGTTGCAGCGTCATACCAACTCCAAAAAATGCGTCAAAACAAAAGGGTGAAAGGGGGCGACTTAGCGCTGGACCTTGACCAAGGCGGTTTCGTTACCGGCCTTGTCGAGCTTGTCTTTGGCACGCTCGGCGTCTTCCATCTTTTCAAATGGACCCACCCGCACCCGAAACAAGGGGCGCCCGCCCTGTTCGCGCTCGGTGACTTTGGCGTCCACGCCGGTCAAAGCCAGTTTGGCGCGCTGCGCCTGGGCGTCCTCGGGGGTGCGAAAGGCACCCACTTGCACGTAAAAAGCAATTTGGGGCGCCTCGGCGGTGCCACTCTTGGCCTTGGCCAGGGCGCCCAGCGGGTCGGCGCTGGCAGCGGCCGTGTCTTCGGCTTTGGGTGCGGGCGCCGGAGTGGGCGCTGCAGCCACCGGGGGCGTGCTGCTCAGGGGCGGCGGTGCGTCTGCGGCGGGCGCTTCGGGCGCCGGGGCTTTTGTTGCCGGTTTGCCCGACAAAAGTGCATTAGGGTCCCAGTCCTTGTTTTTCTTGGATTCGGCCTCGTTTTGGTCGGCGCCGCGTGTTTGGCCTTTGTTCATGAAGGGCAGCGGCACTTTGGTGACGTAGACCGCCACGCCCAGCGCGATGCCCAAACCCACCACCAGGCCCAAAATAAAGCCCAAAATTGTGCCGCCGCGCTGACTTTTCATTGTTTGCTGCCCCTGTGGATTACATTTTTCGCGGTGCGCTCACACCCAGCACCGCCAAGCCATTGTGCAACACCTGCGCCGTGGCTGCCACCAGCGCCAGGCGCGCCAGTTTGACCGCATCGTCGTCCACCAAAATGCGCTCGGCGTCGTAGTAGCTGTGGTAGCAGGCGGCAAGCTCGCGCAGGTAAAAGGTAACGTCGTGCGGCGCGAATCCTTCGGCTGCCGCCGTCAGCATTTCGGGGTATTTGGCCAGCAGAAGCATCAGGGCCTGGGCTTGGGGGCTGGTGAGCGCCGACAAGTCCACGTCCGCCAAACTGGCCTCGTCCCCGCCCCAGGCCGCCAGCACCGAGCAGATGCGCGCATGGGCATATTGCACGTAATAGACCGGGTTGTCGTTGTTCTTGGCCACGGCCAAGTCCACGTCAAAGGTGTATTCGGTATCGGGCTTGCGGCTGAGCAAGAAGAAGCGCACCGCGTCCTTGCTGGTCCACTCGACCAAATCGCGCAGGGTGACGTAACTGCCCGCGCGCTTGGAAATTTTGACCTCGGCCCCGCCGCGCATCACACGCACCATGGTGTGCAACACGTAGTCCGGGTAGCCCACTGGAATGTCCAGGTGGTCAAAAGCGGACGCTGCTTGCAGACCGGCGCGCACCCGGGCAATCGTACCGTGGTGGTCCGTGCCCTGGATGTTGACCACCTTGGTAAAGCCGCGCTCCCATTTGGCCAGGTGGTAGGCCACATCGGGCACAAAGTAGGTAAAGCTGCCGTCGCTTTTTTTCATGACCCGGTCTTTGTCGTCGCCGTAGTCGGTGGAGCGCAGCCACAGCGCACCGTCTTTTTCAAAGGTTTTGCCGGCCGCCACCAAGGCGCCCACGGCGGCGTCTACCCGGCCGCTGGTGTAGAGGCTGCTCTCTAAGTAGTAGTTGTCAAACTTCAGGGCAAAGGCCTGCAAGTCCAGGTCTTGTTCGCGGCGCAAATAGGCCACGGCAAATTC
>CAMDHS010000247.1 GCA_945898115.1 Comamonas sp. lk | reverse complement strand
GAGCTACGGCACACGCGACCCCAGCAGTCGGGTCAAAGGCATCGTGGTCGTGGTGGTGCTGCATGCGCTGATTGGCTACGCGCTGGTCTCGGGCATGGCGCGCAAGGGCCTGGACCTGAGTAAGAAGCCGCTGGAAGCGGTGGTGATTCAGGAGGTGATTATTCCGCCACCACCACCGCCGCCACCGCCCAAAAAGGTGGAGTTGCCCAAGGAACTGCCCAAGGTGCAGGCACCCCCGCCGCCTTTCGTACCCCCGCCGGATGTACCCCCGCCTGTGACCAGCACGGCACCCGTGATCGTGGCGAGTCCCACCCCGCCGCCCGCACCCGGGGTGATTGCGCCGCCACCGCCCCCCGCGCCGCCCGCTCCACCGGCACCTGCGCCTGCGCCAGTGGCCGTAGGCCCCAAGCGCGCCGCCATCGGCGTGGCCTGCCCTACCCAGGTAGCGCCCGAGATGCCGCGCCGGGCCATCCAAGACGGCACCGAAGGCGTGGTCAAGGCGCAGATTCTGATCAAAAACGGGGTAGTGCAGGAAGTCACCATCCTGTCGGGGCCCCGTGTATTTCACGCGGCGGTCAAGAGCGCGATTGCGCAGTACAAGTGCGTTGCGGACGGGCCAGAGGTGCTGGCTACGCAGGAGTTCAACTTCAAGCTGGAGTGAGCCCCCGCCCGGTGCAATGCGCGCCGGGGCGTGCGGTGTTTGCGCTTATTCCTGTTCGAGAAAGCGCTGCGCGTCCAGCGCCGCCATGCAGCCAGTGCCAGCGCTGGTAATTGCCTGGCGATAAACGTGGTCTTGCACGTCGCCTGCGGCAAACACGCCGGGCACGCTGGTTTGAGTGGCAAAGCCTTTGAGACCGCTTTGGGTGACGATGTAGCCGTTCTCCATCGTTAACTGACCTTGGAAAATCTCGGTATTGGGCGCGTGGCCGATGGCAATAAAGCAGCCTTGCAGCGTGATGTCTTCCAGCGCGCCGGTGGTGGTGCTTTTGAGGCGGATGCCCGTCACGCCGCTGGCGTCGCCCAACACTTCTTCCAGGGTCTGGAAGGTTTTGAGTTCAATCTTGCCTGCGGCCACTTTGTCCATCAACTTGTCCACCAAAATAGGTTCGGCCTTGAACTTGTCGCGGCGGTGCACCAGGTAGACCTTGCTGGCGATGTTGGACAGGTAAAGCGCTTCTTCCACCGCCGTGTTGCCGCCACCGACCACGCAGCACACCTGGTCGCGGTAGAAAAAGCCGTCGCAGGTGGCGCAACCCGACACGCCGCGCCCCATAAATGCCGTCTCGGACGGCAAACCCAGGTACTTGGCCGAGGCGCCGGTGGCCAAAATCAGCGCATCGCAGGTGTAAGTGGTGTCGTCGCCCTTGAGCGTGAAGGGGCGCTTGCTCAGGTCTACTGTGTTGACGTGGTCAAAAATGATCTCTGTCTTAAAGCGCTCGGCGTGCTCCAAGAAGCGCTGCATCAGTTCGGGTCCTTGGACGCCGTTCACGTCGGCGGGCCAGTTATCGACTTCGGTCGTGGTCATGAGTTGGCCGCCCTGGGCTATGCCGGTAACCAGCACCGGTTTGAGATTGGCACGTGCGGCGTAGACGGCTGCGGTGTAGCCGGCCGGGCCCGAGCCCAGGATCAGGACGCGGGCGTGTTGTGTTTTGGACATAAAAACCTTTGAAAAAAATCAGGGGGACCGAATGCAGGGCATTCGGTAAAAGTGGGGCAAGAGGTCTAAGGGGCTAGGGTGTATTTGGGGCTTGCATCACGTGGATGCAAGAGGCCTATCAGGCATCCGCTGAACATATTTTAAGAAGGCTGCGCCTCCCATTTTGCGCCAAGGTAATTCCGCTGCCCGTTTGGCTCGGCAAGGGCCGGCGGCGCCTGGGGCTGGGGTGCGGTAAGCTTCCACCCCATCGGGCGTCTGGCTTTGCCCAGAAGCCGCTGCACTTTACGACATGACCTATTCGCTGCACACCCTCCACGCCAAAGCCTTCGAACCGCCTCCTGCGCCCACAGGCTGGGCCCGCTTTGCCACTGAAATTGCGATAGTTGCCGGGTTTTTTGCATTGGCCTTTGCCTTGCTGGCGCTGACCAGCTATTCCGCCCAAGACGCAGCCTGGACCACCTCGGGCACGGGTGCTGCGCCCCTGAACCACGCGGGCCGCTCGGGGGCCTTGTTTGCAGACCTGGCATTTTTTGTGTTGGGCTACTCGGTGTGGTGGCTGCTGGCGGTGGCGCTGCGGGCCTGGATTGCGCTGGTGGCACTGCGCTGGGGCACGCCTGAGGTGGCGCCTGGAATGGTGGAAACTGATATGCCTGTGGCCAGTCCGCTGCCCTACCGAGCGCTGTTGTTTTGGATCGGTTTATTGGTGCTGGTGTGCGCCAGCGCCACGCTGGAGTGGACCCGGCTGTACCGGCTGGAGGCGCATCTGCCGGGCCACAGCGGCGGGGTGGTGGGCTATTTGCTGGGCGCTGGCAGCGTGCGTTTGCTGGGCTTTTCGGGCTCGGGGCTGATCGCTATTGCCCTGGGGCTTTTGGGCGCCGGATGGGCGTTTCGTTTTTCCTGGCTGCGCGCTGCCGAAGGCGTGGGCGCCTGGATTGATGGTCGCTGGGAGCGTCTGCGTGCACGTCGCGAAATCGCGCAAGACATGGAATTGGGCCAGCAAGCGGTGCGCGAGCGCGAAGTGGTGTTTGCCGAACCGCTGATGGACATGGTGCCCGGCGAAGCAGGTGAAGCGCCCGCCACGCCCTTCGCACCCTTTGCGCCTTATGTGCCGCAGGAACCGCGCGTGGTGATCGAGCCCCGCGCGCCAGAAGTGCCGCCCAGCACCCGTGTGGCTAAAGAGCGGCAAAAGCCGCTGTTCTCGGAAATGCCTGACAGCAAGCTGCCCCAGGTGGCGCTGCTGGACGAGGCGCTGTTGCGCCAAGAAACCGTGTCGCCCGAGACGCTGGAGATGACCAGCCGCATGATCGAGAAAAAGCTCAAGGACTTTGGCGTGGAAGTGCGCGTGGTGCTCGCCCAGCCCGGCCCGGTGATCACCCGCTATGAGATTGAGCCGGCCACGGGCGTCAAGGGCTCGCAGATTGTGGGCCTGGCCAAGGATTTGGCGCGTTCCCTTAGCCTGGTGTCCATCCGCGTGGTGGAGACGATTCCGGGCAAAAACTACATGGCGCTGGAGTTGCCCAACGCCAAGCGCCAGTCGATCCGCCTGTCCGAGATTTTGGGCTCGCAGGTCTACCACGACGCCAAGTCCATGCTGACCATGGGCCTGGGCAAGGATATTATTGGCAACCCCATCGTGGCCGATCTGGCCAAGATGCCCCACGTGCTGGTGGCCGGTACCACCGGTTCGGGCAAGTCGGTGGGTATCAATGCCATGATTTTGAGCCTCTTGTACAAGGCCGAAGCGCGCGATGTGAGGCTGTTGATGATCGACCCCAAGATGCTGGAAATGAGCGTCTACGAAGGCATTCCGCACCTGCTGGCCCCCGTGGTGACCGACATGCGCCAGGCCGCCCACGGCCTGAACTGGTGCGTAGCCGAGATGGAAAAGCGCTACAAGCTGATGAGCAAGATGGGCGTGCGCAACCTGGCAGGTTTCAACACCAAGCTCGACGAGGCCACGGCCAATGGCACCTTTATCTACAACCCCTTTAGCCTGACGCCCGAAGACCCCGAGCCGCTGCAGCGCCTGCCCCACATCGTGGTGGTGATTGACGAGCTGGCCGATTTGATGATGGTGGTGGGCAAAAAGATCGAAGAACTTATCGCCCGCCTGGCGCAAAAAGCCCGCGCCGCCGGTATCCACCTGATTTTGGCCACCCAGCGCCCCAGCGTGGACGTGATTACCGGCCTGATCAAGGCCAATATCCCGACCCGCATTGCGTTCCAAGTGAGCAGCAAGATTGACAGCCGCACCATCCTCGACCAAATGGGCGCCGAGGCGCTTCTGGGCATGGGCGATATGTTGTACATGCCCAGCGGCACCGGCCTGCCGATTCGCGTGCACGGCGCTTTTGTGAGCGATGAAGAAGTGCACCGGGTGGTGAAGTACCTCAAAGAGCAGGGCGGCGAGCCCAATTACGTCGAAGGCTTGCTGGAAGGCGGCACCGTGGACGGTGACGACGGCGACGGCACTTTTGGCGACATGGGCGGCGAAAAAGACGCGCTCTATGACCAAGCGGTGGAAGTGGTGCTGAAAAACCGCAAGGCCAGCATCTCGCTGGTGCAGCGCCACCTGAAAATTGGCTACAACCGCGCCGCGCGCTTGGTGGAAGACATGGAAAAAGCCGGTCTGGTGAGCGCCATGAGCGGCAGCGGCCAGCGCGACATCCTGGTGCCCGCGCGCGCTGAATGATGCGCATGAACTTTATTTTTCGCAAACCCGCCTGGGCAATGGCTGCGGCGCTGCTGGCCAGCGTGGCGCAGGCCGGCGGCTTGGACAGCCTGGACGCCTTTGTCAAAAACGTCAAAAGCGGCCGCGCCAGCTTTACCCAAACCGTGAGCGCCCCGGCCAAAGACGGCCAGGCGGTGCGCGCCAAGGTCTCAAGCGGCAGCTTTGAGTTTGCCCGGCCCAACCGATTCAAATTTCTTTACAAAAAGCCCTTCGAGCAAAGCATCGTGGCCGACGGCCAAACCCTGTGGCTCTACGACGTGGACCTGGCCCAGGTGACCGCGCGCA
>CAMDHS010000246.1 GCA_945898115.1 Comamonas sp. lk | reverse complement strand
CGGTAACCCGTCCAGACCTCGCCCAGTTCCACATACACCGTCTTGAGTTGCGTGTAGTGGTCTAGCGCGGTCATGCTGTTCTCGGATCCAATGCCGGACTCGCCCACGCCGCCAAAAGGCATTTCGATGGGCGTGATGTTGTAGTTGTTGATCCAGCAAATGCCCGCCTTCAATTTGCCCGCCACGCGGTGGCCCTTTTGTAAGTTGCTGGTGAACACGCCTGCGGCCAGGCCGAAGCGCGAATTGTTGGCGCGGGCAATGGCCTCCTCTTCGGTATCAAAAGTCAGCATCGACAGCACCGGGCCAAAAATCTCTTCGCGCACGATGCGCATATCGTCTTGGCAATCGGCAAAGACAGTGGGCGCTACAAAGTTGCTGCCCTGACCGTCTACCGCCACTCGGCCGCCGCCGCAGACCAGCGTGGCGCCTTCGGACACGCCGCTGGCGATGTAAGCCATCACCTTGGCGGTGTGGGCTTCTGAGATGAGCGCGCCCACCTCGGTCTCGGGGTCCATCGGGTCGCCCACGCGCAGCAGCAGCGTGCGCTCTTTCAGGCGGGCCAAAAATTTGTCAGCAATGCCGCGCTGCACGAACACGCGGGTGCAGTTGGTGCACACCTCGCCCTGGGTGTAGAAGTTGCCCATCATGGCCCCAGCCACGGCTTGCTCCAGGTCGGCGTCGTCAAAAATCACCAAGGGCGATTTGCCGCCGAGTTCCATGGTCACGCGCTTTAAGGTGCCCGCAGCCGTTTGCATCACCTTTTTGCCAGTGGGTACCGAGCCGGTGACAGACACCTTGGCCACGCCTTCGTGGGCCGCCAATAGTGCGCCGGTCGTTCCCCGGCCTTGCAGCACGTTGAACACGCCGGGGGGCACACCGGCCTCCAGGTAAATCTCGGCCAGTTTGACGGCGGTGGCCGGGGTCAGCTCCGAGGGTTTAAAAATCATGGCGTTGCCTGCGGCCAGTGCGGGGGCGGATTTCCAGCAGGCGATTTGCAGGGGGTAGTTCCAGGCGCCAATGCCCACGCACACGCCCAGGGGCTCTTTGCGGGTGTAGGCAAACGCGTTTTTCAGGGGGTATTGCTGGCCTGTGAGGGTGGCCGCGGCACCGGCGAAGTATTCGATGCAGTCGGCGCCGCTCATCACGTCTACCACCAGCGCTTCTTGAATGGGCTTGCCGCAGTCCCGCACTTCGAGGGCAGCGAGTTCGGCGTTGCGGCTGCGCAGCAAGTCGGCGGCGCGGCGCAATATGCGGCCGCGCTCGGTGCCGGTCAGGGCGGACCACACTTCAAAGCCGGCTTGTGCGGCGGCTACTGCCGCGTCCACGTCGGCTGCGTCGGCGTCGCGCAAATGCGCCAGCACCGCGCCAGTGGCCGGGTTGAGTGACACAAAGGCTTCACCGCCGCCCACCAGGGGCTTGCCGTCCACAAAACTGCTGATTGTTGCTTCGCTCATATCGCCTGCCATTCCAATTACCGTTGCACCAAAAAAACAACCCCGACCCAAGACACGCTGAGTCGGAGTTGCTGTGGGGGCCAGCTGCGCATTGCCGCAAGCCCCGCCACCGTTTTTCGCCCTAGGCCCCTGCGGGCCCTTGGACGCCGGTGGCACCAAGCAAAGACGGTTTAGATCTTCAAAGCCGCCTTGACTGCGGGCAAGCCCTCTTTGCCGTCAAAGGTTTTGACGCCTGTGAGCCACTTGTCCAACACAGCCGGGTTGGCCTTGATGAAGTCGGCTGCGGCCTTGTTGGGTTTGACCTTTTTCAAAATCGGGCCCATCACCTGGTTTTCCATGTCGGTAGAGAACTGCAGGTTTTTTAGGAAGGTGCCGACATTGGGGCAGCGTGCCTCGTACGAAGTAGGAACAGCCGTGTAAACCTTGGCTTCGCCCAGGTTGGGGCCAAACACGTCGTCGCCACCGGCCAGGTAGCTCATCTTCATCTGCACGTTCATGGGATGGGGTTCCCAGCCCAGGAAGACGATGGCTTTCTCGTTCTTGATGGCGCGTTGGGCTTCGACCAGCATGCCGGCCTCACTTGATTCGACCATTTTGAAGCTTTTGATGCCAAACTTGTTTTCCTTGATCATGCCGGCGATCAGCGCGTTGCCGTCGTTGCCAGGCTCAATGCCGTGAATCTTGCCGCCCAGGTCTTTTTCAAACTTGGCAATGTCGGCAAAGGTTTTCAGGCCCTTGTTGTACAGGTAGGTGGGCACGGCCAGGGTGTATTTGGCGCCGACCAGGTTGGGCGTGTCCAAGACCTTGATGTCGCCCGCCTTGACGAAGGGCTCGATCTGCGGCGTCATAGACGGGTTCCAGTAGCCCAAAAACACGTCAATCTGCTTCTTCTTCATGCCGGCAAAAGCGATTGGGATGGATGCCATGGTGACGGTGGGCTTGTAGCCCAGGCCTTCGAGCACGACTGAGGCCATGCCGGTGGTGGCGGCAATATCGCTCCAGCCCACATCAGCAAAACGCACGGTCTTGCAGCTGGCGTCTTCGGCCAGCGCGAACTGCGTACCCATTGCCATAACAGCGGCAACTACTGCAACCCTTTTCATCATTGTCATACGAACTCCTCTTTATTGAATGAACCCATCACACTCTGTTGTAGCCCTTGCGGACAGCGCTGTTATACCGGGTTTGTGCCGCGTTGTTAACCCAAACCACGCAAGTTAGCCGTGAATTTGATTCTCCATTGCGGGCTTACTGGCCTGCCTCTGGCGCGCGGGCACGTGGCCCACGGCGGCTGCGCGCGTTTTGTTCGTTGTTGATGGCCATGCGCTCGGGCAAGGTGACTACCTTGCGCAGCTCGACAAACGGGTCGGTCAGATGCGGCAAGGCCATGGCTTCGACAAAAAATTCTTGGAAGCGCGGCTCCACCGCCGTCTCGATTTTCTCTACCCGGCGCACCAGCGCTTCGATGTCGCCGCGCGCGCGCTGGTCCAAAAGCGCAATGCGCGCGCCCGTGCCAGCGGCGTTGCCAGCTGAACTCACTTCGCTCAAAACGCAGTCGGGAATCATGCCCAGCACCATGGCGTATTTCACGTCAATGTGGCTGCCAAAGGCACCGGCCAGGCGGATGCGGTCCACGGTTTGCACGCCCATGCGCTCCATCAAGAGGCGCACACCGGCGTATAGCGCCGCTTTGCCCAACTGGATGGCGCGCACGTCGTTTTGCATGACCTTGAGCGGGGGCGCGTCTGCGGTGGCGCGGTACAACTCGTACGAGAAGGTGCGGCCATCGGGCTGGATGCGCGGGTTGCGCGCTGCCATCTCACCGTTGATCACGCCGTCGTGGCGGATGATGCCGGCCAAGTACATCTCTGCCAGCGCCTCGATGATGCCCGAGCCGCACACGCCGGTGACACCGGTTTGGGCTACGGCGGCGTCAAAGCCAGGGTCGTCGGACCACAGGTCCGAGCCAATCACCTTGAAGCGTGGCTCCAGCGTGACCGGGTCAATGCGCACGCGCTCGATGGCACCGGGCGCGGCGCGCTGGCCGCAGCTGATTTGTGCGCCTTCAAAGGCCGGACCGGTGGGGCTGGAGCATGCCAGCAAGCGCTGGTTGTTGCCCAGCACGATCTCAGCATTCGTGCCCACATCCACCAGCAGGGTGATTTTGTCGTTCAGGTCCGGGCGCTCGGCCAGAATCACGCCCGCCGTGTCTGCTCCCACGTGGCCAGCAATGCAAGGCAGCACATAAATGCGCGCGTTGCGGTGGATGGCAAAGTCAATCTCCATCGCCCACAGGGTAATCGCCCGGTCAGTGGCCAGCGCAAAGGGCGCGCCGCCCAGTTCCACCGGGTTTATGCCCAGCAGCAGGTGGTGCATGATGGGGTTGCCGACAAAGGTGGCTTCCAGAATGTCTTTGGGCGAAATACCGGCCTGCGCTGCCACGTCCACCGCCAAGTCGTTCAGTGCCGCGCGCACGGCCACAGTCATTTCCACCTCACCGCCGGGGTTCATCATGACATAGGACACGCGGCTCATCAGGTCTTCGCCAAAGCGGATTTGCGGGTTCATCACCCCGGCAGACGCCACCACTTCGCCCGAGGCCAAATTGCACAAGTGTGCGGCAATGGTGGTCGAACCCACGTCCACGGCGAGGCCATAGACATGCTCTTTAAAACCGGGCCAGACCGCAATGATCTGTTTGCCTGCGTGCACCGCCACAGTCACTTTCCAGTGGCCGGCGCGCAGCGCGGGCTGCAACTGCTGCACCACGAGCACGTCACACGACAAATCGGTGAGCTGCCACTCAAAGTCCAGCGCGTCTTCCAAGCGGCGCAAGTCGCCCGACGGGTCGTGCATATCGGGCTCTTGGACTTCTACGTAGTGCAGGCGCACCAGGGGGTCAAGCTCAATGTCCAGCGCCTCGGCGGCCTTGCGCACCACTTGCTTGTGCACCTGGCTCGATGAGGGCACGTCGATCACCAGATCACCCAGCACCTGGGCCGAACACGACAGACGCCGCCCCAGCGCCATGGGCTGGGTAGCGCAGTATTCCTGCTCTACTGCGGACACGGGTGACAGATTGTCCACACAAGAGATGACGCCGTGTTTGGAAAACTCACCCTCGGCCACCAGCACCTGGCAGCGGCCACAAATGCCCCGGCCACCACAGACCGAGTCAATGTCCACGCCCAAAGAGCGCGCCGCTTGCAGCAAGGACGATCCCAGTGGAAAACGGCCACG
>CAMDHS010000245.1 GCA_945898115.1 Comamonas sp. lk | reverse complement strand
ACCAGGTGCGCAATGCCGCGCGCCTTGAGGGCCTGCACGGTTTCCACCCAGCGCACCGGGCCAAAAGCCTGGCGGTACAGCGCGTCGCGAATGCGGGCAATGTCGGCCTCAACCGTGACGTCGATGTTGTTGACCAGGGCGATTTGCGGCGCAGCAAATTCAATTTCCGCCAAGCGCTGCTGCAGTTTTTGCGCCGCAGGCAGCATGAGCGAGGAGTGAAACGGGGCTGACACAGGCAAGATCAAGGCGCGCTTAGCGCCATTGGCCTTGAGCACTTCGCAGGCACGGTCCACTGCTGCCTTGCTGCCTGAGATCACGGTTTGGGACGGGTCGTTGAAGTTGGCGGCTTCCACCACTTCGGCCGATGCCGCGCCAAACTCCTGGGTCACTTCGGCGCACAAGGCGGCTACACGCAGCGCGTCCATGCCCAAAATTGCGGCCATGGCGCCCACGCCCACGGGCACGGCGTCTTGCATGGCTTGGGCCCGCAAGCGCACCAGCGGCGCGGCTTGGGCCAGCGCCAGCGAGCCTGCGGCCACCAGCGCGGCATATTCGCCCAGCGAATGGCCGGCCACGGCCTGTGGCGCCACGCCCACTTCGGCCATCCACACCCGGTAAGCGGCCACGCCAGCGACCAGCATCACCGGCTGGGTGTTGGTGGTCAGCGCAAGCGCTTCTCTCGGGCCTTCGTGAATGAGTTGGGCCAGGTCTTCACCCAGCGCATCCGAGGCTTCTTGCAGGGTTTGGCGCACCACGGCGTGGTCGCCCCAGGCGTCGAGCATGCCTACGGACTGCGAGCCCTGTCCGGGAAAAATAAAGGCAAAAGGTTTCATTGGGTTTTCGCGCAAGAGGCTAAGTATCTTGACTAGAACAAAAAGCTAAAAATCCAGGAGCACCGCGCCCCAAGTAAAGCCGCCGCCTACGCCCTCTAACAGCAGGGTCTGGCCAGGCACAATTTGGCCGCTGCGCACGCCGTGGTCCAGCGCCAGAGGAATGGACGCAGCCGATGTATTTCCATGCTGACCCACGGTGACGATGACCCTGTCCATGGGCAGCTTGAGCTTTTTGGCGGTGCTTTGCATGATGCGAATGTTGGCCTGGTGCGGCACCAGCCAGTCGATATCGGCCTCGGTCTTGCCTGCTTTTTGCAATACAGCGCGGGCGGCGCTTTCCAGCACGCCCACCGCCAGCTTGAAGACCGATTGACCCGCCATTTGCAGCAAGGGCACGCCCGAAATGGCGCCGCCACTCACGTGGCCCGGCACGCATAAAAGATCGACGTGCTTGCCGTCGGCATGCAGGTCGCTGGACAAAATGCCGGGAATGTCTGAGGCTTCAAGCACCACGGCGCCCGCGCCGTCGCCAAACAACACGCAGGTGCTGCGGTCATTGAAGTCCAGAATGCGGGAGAAGATTTCGGCACCCACCACCAGCGCGCAGCGCGCAGTGCCCGACTTGATCAAGGCGTCCGCTACGGTGAGCGCATACACAAAACCACTGCACACCGCCTGCACGTCAAAGGCCGCGCCGCCTGCTGCACCGAGCTTGCCTTGCAAGATGCAGGCGGTAGACGGAAACACCATGTCTGGCGTGGAGGTAGCGACGATGATGAGGTCAATGTCCTGCGGCGTGCGATTGGCTGCTTGCAAGGCATTTTTGGCAGCCTCGAGCGCCAGGTCGCTACTGAACACGCCTTCACTGGCAAAGTGGCGGGCGTGGATGCCGCTGCGCTCGACAATCCATTCGTCCGAAGTTTCAATGCCCTTGGCACCGAGTTGGGCCACCAGGTCGGCGTTGGTCAGCTTGCGGGGGGGAAGGTAGCTTCCGGTGCCGGTAATGCGTGAATATCTGCTCATGGGAGGGAGGGAACGGCGTTTTCTGTGTCAGTGTGCAAGCCCGCCAGGAGCGGGGCTGCGTGCGCGAGCCGCGTCTGAACGCGTTCCAGCAGCTTGTGGTCGACCGCATCATACGCCCGCAATAACGCATTTGCGAAGGCCAAACTGTCGGCCGAACCGTGGCTTTTGAACACCACGCCACGCAAGCCCAGCAGCGCAGCGCCGTTGTGGCGTCCCGGGTCAATACGGCTTTTGAGCGCAGACAAAACCGAATACGCCACTACCGCCGCGAATTTGGTAAATATATTCTTTGAAAACTCCGCTTTCAAAAAACCACCAATCATGCTGGCCAGGCCTTCGCCGGTTTTGAGCGCCACATTGCCCACAAAACCGTCGCACACCACCAGATCGACCGTGCCTTTGAAAATATCGTTGCCTTCGACGTTGCCAAAGAAATTCAGGTCACCGGCCAGCGCTGCGGCGCGCATCAGGTCGCCGGCTTCGCGGATGGTCTCGTTGCCCTTGATGATTTCCGAGCCGATATTGAGCAAACCTACCGAAGGGTCGGGCTTGTTTTGCATCACCGAGACCAGGGCCGAACCCATGACGGCGAACTGCAGCAACTGCGGCGCGGTGCAGTCCACATTGGCACCTAGGTCGAGCACCGTGGTGGCGCCGCCCAGGGCGTTGGGAATCTGGCCTGAGAGCGCGGGGCGTTCGATGCCGTCCAGGGTTTTGAGCAGGTAACGGGATATCGCCATCAGCGCGCCGGTGTTGCCAGCAGACACAGCAGCTTGTGCGCTTCCGTCTTTAACCTGTTGCACCGCCACGCGCATGGAAGAGTCTTTTTTCTTGCGCAGCGCCACTTCAAGGGGGTCGTCCATGGTGACGACTTCGCTGGCCTCGATCAAGGTGACGCGGGGGTGGGCAAAACCCCGCAAGGCCTCGGGCAAACCCACCAAAACCAGTGCGGCCTGCGGCCGTGCGTCCAGAAACTTTCGGCAGGCCGGCAAGGTCACCGACGGGCCGTGGTCGCCCCCCATGCAGTCAACGGCGATGGTGATCATGCCGATGGGGCCTGTGCGACAAAAAACGAAAACAAATGCGCGCTCAATAAAGAAAAAAGCCCGACGCTACACAGCATGCAGCTTCGGGCTTTTCGCCTAAGTGGGATTTAAGCTTCAGACTTGGTCTTCAGCACCTTGCGACCACGGTAAAAACCGGTGGGGCTGATGTGGTGGCGCAGATGGATTTCGCCAGTGGTGGGCTCAACGGCGATGCCGGGCACGACCAAAGCGTTGTGCGAACGGTGCATGCCGCGTTTGGAAGGAGATTTTTTGTTTTGCTGAACTGCCATGGTGGGCTCCTGGTCAAAAGTGCTGCGGGACCCGCAACACGGTAGGTTGGTTAAAACGCACTGCCAGTCTGGGCCTCAGCCGCGCGGTAAGCCCACGATTATAGCCCAAGGCAAGCGCGTAAACCGCGTCTCCGAAACAGTCGCGCCGGGCCTAGCCCTTGGGAATTTTCAGCCCAGCCAGGGCCGCGAAGGGATTGGGCTTGTCCTCGGGCTCTTGGTAATCCGCATCTGCGACCCGCAGCTTGACGGACTGCGGACAAACCACGTGCTTGGGCGAGGCGGGCAAGTCCATCAACAGCTCGTCTTCCACCAGCTCCAGCAGGTCAAAGTCTGGGCTGAGCACCAGCACATCCTCTTCGGCCTCTTCGTCCTCGATCTGCGCCTGGGCTTCAGACTCTACGAAGCGGAACTCGCGCTCGAACGCTACTTCTTCTTCAACTGGGCCCAGGCAGCGCTGGCATACCATGGTGAGGCGCGCGCTGGCGGCCAAGACCAGCCAGGGCGCAGATGCACCGGCGCTGGCAGTTCGCATCTCGCCGCTTGCCTGGAAATGCACTTCGCACGCTGGCGCGCCCGCCTGTTGGAATTCATGCAGACGGTCAAATTGCGCCAGCGGCTCGACGCCATCCAGGCTGGCCTGCGTCTTGGCGAAGTTGAGAACAGAGAGTTTGCGCGGATTGAATTTCGGGTGCATGGCGGCAGTGTAAGAGAATCGCCGTATGCATTTACCCCTTCCCCGCCCACTCGTTTTGGGCTCGACCTCGGTCTATCGCCGCCAATTGCTTGAACGCCTGGGCCTCCCCTTTACCGTTGCTGCACCCGGTGTGGACGAAACGCCGCAGCCGGGCGAGGTACCCGCCGCACTGGCTGCGCGCCTGGCGCTGGCCAAGGCGCGCGCCGTGGCTGGGCAATTTCCGGGCAGCATCGTCATTGGTTGCGACCAGGTGGCGGATCTCAATGGCGAGAGCCTGGGCAAACCGGGCGACCATGCACGCGCCACCGCGCAACTGCGTCGCATGCGCGGCCAGACCGTGATTTTTCAGACCGCCATGGCCGTGGTGTGCGAGGACACCGGTTTTTGCAGCGAGACGCTGGCGCAGGTGCGGGTGAAATACCGTGATTTGTCGGATCAGGAAATTGAGTTCTACCTGCGCGCCGAGCAGCCCTACGACTGCGCGGGCAGTTGCAAAAGCGAGGGCTTGGGCATCGCGCTGCTGCAAAGCATTGACAACGACGACCCCACGTCCCTGGTCGGATTGCCGCTGATTCGCCTGAGCAGCATGCTGCGCGCCGCAGGCCTGCCCGTGCTAGGTGACGCATGAGCTCGGCGCACGGCCGCCTCTACCTGGTGCCCGCACCGCTGGACTTTGGCTGCGCGCAGCAAAGCCCGCTGGAGGATTCCATGCCGCTGCAAACGCTGCGCATAGCCGCGTCGCTGCAGCGCTGGGTGTGTGAAAACGCCAAATCTACCCGCGCCTACCTCAAGCGCGTGGGCGAAGTGGT
>CAMDHS010000244.1 GCA_945898115.1 Comamonas sp. lk | reverse complement strand
GGCCTTCGCAGCCGGGGCAGCGGCCTTCGCCGGTGTTGAAGCTAAAGCGGTTGGCTGCGTAGCCGCGCGCCTTGGCCTCTAGGGTGTCGGCAAAGAGTTTGCGGATGGTGTCCCAAAAGCCGATGTAGGTGGCCGGGCAGGAACGCGGGGTTTTGCCAATCGGGGTTTGGTCGACTTCGAGCACGCGGTCTATGGTCTCAAAGCCGCTGACGCTGCTACAGCCAGTCCAGCGGATTTTTTCGCCAGCATCCAGCGCGTCGCGGCCGGCTTTGGTGCTGCGTTTTTGTACGCCTGTTTGCACATTGGCCAGCAGCACGTCGCGTGCCAGTGTTGACTTGCCAGAGCCGGAGACGCCGGTAATGGCGACTAAGCGTTGCAGGGGGATATGGGCGGTGACGTCTTGCAGGTTGTGCAGGTTGGCGCCGGTGACGGTGAGCCAGTCGATTTTTATGTACGGGGTTCTTGGCGCTTCATTCTGTGCTGTGCCCGCACCGCCGGGGCCTGGGGCGGGTTCCTCATGGTGCGAGCACAAATCGTCACCCGACCCAGCCCCCAGCGCCGCTTCATTAACCCGCAGGGAGTCGAAAAACATCCTTAGCTTGTCCAGCGGCATCAGCATCATGTCGTGCAGGCACAGGCCGGACAGGCTTTCCAGTTGGGCGCGGTTCCACTTCACGCCCTGGGGCAAAAAGCGCTTGGCCGGCGCCATCACAGCGTCGGCCTGCGCCTTGGTGCCAATGCGCCAGAGCAGGCTTTCGGTCTTTAAGCGTGCGCCGCCGCAAGTACCGCAGGGCGTGTAGCTGCGGTATTTGGACAAGAGCACCCGGATGTGCATCTTGTAGGCCTTGGTTTCCAGGTATTCAAAAAAGCGGTCTACGCCAAACCAATGCTGGTTCCACTTGCCGTTCCAGTTCGGCGAACCTTTGAGCACCCAGTGCTGCTGCTCGGGCGTGAGCTTGTACCAGGGCGTGTCGCGCGGAATGCCTGCCACCTCGGCGTGGCGCATCAGGTCGTCCTGGCATTCCTGCCAAGCCGGGGTTTGCATGGGCTTGATGGCGCCCGCGCGCAGGGTGAGCTTGTCGTTGGGAATCACCAGGCCATAGTCCACGCCCACCACCCGGCCAAAACCACGGCAGGCCTCGCAGGCACCCACGGCGGAATTGAAGGAAAACATGGACGCAATCGGGTCGGTGTAACGCCGGTCGCTGCTGGGGCAATGCAGGCCGGTGGAAAAACGCCAATTGGGCGTCGCGTCGGCGGGTGCGGGTGCGGGTGCGGGCGCAGCGGCGTCCGCCTCCGGCAGCACATACACGTTCAAGCGCCCGCTGCCGCGTTTGAGCGATAGCTCGATGGCCTCCAACACGCGCGCCTTGTCGGCGCCCTGCATGCGAAACCGGTCTGCCACCACGTCCAGCACCTTGCGCACCGCAGCCGGGGCGAGCGATTCGGGCTTTTTGCCTTTTGCGGCGCTGGTTTTGGCCGTTAAATTGGAATCTGACCCCAATTTAAGGGTGACTTCGCGCTCGGCGTGGACGCGGGTAAAACCGCTGGCGCTGAGCCACTGGGCCAGTTCTTCGGCGCTGGTTTGGGCGGGCAGTTCGACCGGAAAGGTCAAGACCAGGCGAGGGTTGCCCTGGGCGGCGGCCAGGCGGGCGAGTTCGGCGTAAATCGTCTCGGGCGTGTCGTGTTGCACCGGCAGCGCCGTGTCTTGGTCAAACAGGCTGCCCGCGCGGGAAAACAAGAGCTTGAGGTGGTCGTTGAGCTCGGTCATGGTGCCCACGGTGGAGCGGGAGCTGCGGACCGGGTTGGTCTGGTCAATGGCAATGGCCGGGGGCACGCCTTCGACCTTGTCTACGGCGGGCTTGTCCATGCGGTCCAAAAACTGGCGCGCATAGGCTGAAAAGGTTTCTACATAGCGGCGCTGGCCTTCGGCGTACAGGGTGTCAAACACCAGGCTGGACTTGCCCGAGCCGCTCGGCCCGGTCACCACCGTCAGTTCGCCGGTGCGAATGTCCAGGTCAAGGTTCTTGAGGTTGTGCTGCCGCGCTCCGCGAATGCGGATGGTGCCCTGGGACATAGTGAATGCTCTCTGGAGATGGGGAGAAGCATTCTAGGAGTTGCGCAGTACCCTTGGCGCGCAGGTTTCCATTGGGGAAACGCTTGCGGCTAGCCGCCCCAAGCAGGGCAAGCGCCCAACCCACAGCGCGCCCCAACCGTGACACGCTTAGGGCGCGATTCCTTTAAGGCGCGCTGGCTGCTTTGGCTGCAGATGCAGGTGCGACAGTCGTGGCAGGCGCCTCGGTGTGGGTGGTGTCCCCGTGCTTTTCGCCGCTCATGTCAATGTCGCCGCCCTTGCTCAAAATGAACAAGGCCAGGCCCGCAAATACCGCAAAACCCACTGCAATTTTCCACATACACATTCCTTCAAAAAAAAGGCCCCCGTAAAGAGAGCCTAGAAAATAGCCCCGGCGCAGGGCGCCGGGGCGGTGACCAGATCGGTCTAAACCTTAGTCGTTGGCGTAAATGTCCACGTCTTTGGTTTCTTTGATGAACAAGCCACCAATCACCACGGTTGCACCCGCAATGATGATGGGGTACCACAAACCGTTGTACATATTGCCGGTCTGCGCCACGATCGCAAATGCGGTCGTTGGCAACAAGCCGCCGAACCAGCCGTTACCAATGTGGTAAGGCAAGCTCATGGACGTGTAACGGATGCGGGTGGGGAACATCTCAACCAGCATGGCGGCAATAGGACCGTACACCATCGTGACCAGCAACACCAAGTAGGTGAGGATGATGACCACAGTAACTTTGTCGAACTTGGCCATGTCAGCCTTGGCAGGGTAGCCAGCAGTTTTGAGCGCAGCGCTCAGCTTGCCAGACAGAACCGCGTCTTTGGCAGTTTTCTCACCAGTGAGGGCCTTGACACGTGCGGTTGCAGCAGCAATCGCTTTGGCGTCTTTGGGCTCGGCGGCGTTCAGGTCAGCGAGTTTCTTGTCTGCGTCGGCCTTGGCGGCGGCGATGTCTTCAGGCGTGATGGCCGTCAACACTTCAACGTCACCGACTTTGATCACGGCAGCGGTGCCAGCAGGCGCCACCACGTTGTCATAGCTCACCGAAGCGGAAGCGAGCTTCTGCTTGGCAATATCGCACGAAGAAGTGAACTTCTTGGTACCGGTAGGGTTGAACTGGAACGAGCACTCTGCAGGGTCGGCAGTCACGGTGACTTTGGCAGAAGCTTGCGCAGCGGCCAGATCGGGGTTAGCGGCCTTGGTCAAGGCAGTAAACACCGGGAAGTAAGTCACGGCAGCCAAGAAGCAGCCAGCCAAGATGATGGGCTTGCGGCCAATCTTGTCCGACAGGGCGCCAAACACGATGAAGAAAGGCGTGCCGATGATCAAGGAGATCGCCACCATGACGTTGGCGGTAGGACCGTCCACCTTCAGGGCTTGCGTCAAGAAGAACAGGGCGTAGAACTGACCCGAGTACCAGACCACGGCTTGGCCGGCGGTCAGGCCGATCAGGGCCAAGATCACGATTTTGAGGTTTTTCCATTGGCCAAAGGACTCGCTCAGCGGCGCTTTGGATGTCTTGCCTTCGGCCTTCATTTTGGTGAAAGCGGGCGACTCGTTCATGGACAAACGGATGTACACCGACACGCCCAGCAACAAAATAGACACGAGGAAAGGAATGCGCCAGCCCCAGTCAGCAAAGGCTTCTTCGCCGATCAAGGTACGGGTGCCCAAAATCACCATCAGGCTCAGGAACAGGCCCAAGGTAGCGGTGGTCTGGATCCAGGCGGTATAGGCGCCACGCTTGCCGTGGGGCGCGTGTTCAGCCACATAGGTAGCAGCGCCACCGTATTCACCACCAAGCGCCAGGCCTTGCAGCATGCGCAGGGCAATCAGGATTACGGGAGCGGCTGCACCGATGGTCGCGTAATTAGGCAAGATACCCACGATAAAGGTCGACAGACCCATGATCAGGATGGTGACCAAGAAGGTGTACTTGCGGCCAATCATGTCGCCCAAACGGCCAAACACCAGAGCACCAAAGGGGCGCACGATGAAACCGGCAGCGAACGCCAGCAGCGCAAAAATGAAGGCCGAGCCTTCATCCAGTCCGCTGAAAAACTGCTTGGCAATAATGGCTGCCAAAGAACCGTAAAGATAAAAGTCGTACCACTCAAAAACCGTACCGAGTGAGGAAGCGAAGATAACTTTCTTCTCTTCCGCAGACATCGGACGCGCCGCTTCTGTTGCTATTGCCATCTTGTCTCCAAATAATAAAGCCTTTAAAACAAAGGACTCACTGATTTTGTAGTGATGTACTGACCAGGCTCTTACGCCAAACCAACACTGGCTTGCATCCAACTGAACGCAAACTGACTGGCTGCATCCAGACACGCATGAAAAAACCCCCGCCACCTCAGGTGACGGGGGTTTTGTTTAAACACCCTTTGGGGTTCAAAAGCTTCGGCAGTCACCGCATGGCGCCCGCCTCACCTTCAGATAAACCCGTTCAGTGTGCAGCGCTACCAGCTGAAGTCTTGCCGTCCAGGCTCGGGTAGCGCACGTGCTCCACCAGTTCCTGAATGTCACGACCAGGGGCCTTGGTCAGCAGGGACACGATGATGATCACTGCAAAACCGAGCGGCACGCCAAACAGGCCCGCCGAGATCGGTGCAATGTCCCA
>CAMDHS010000243.1 GCA_945898115.1 Comamonas sp. lk | reverse complement strand
CCAGGGTTGATGGCCATTTCGCGGCCCACTTTGATCTTGCCGCGGCCCCGGATCACGCCTTTGAGCACGATATGGTAGCTGTCGGGGTCGATGCTCAGGGCGTCGCGGATGCGCACCGGCTGGATCAAAAAGCCCAGTTCGGCCGAGAGTTTCTTGCGCACGCCCTTGACGCGCGTCATCAGCTGGCCACCGGTATCGGCATTGACCAGGGGAATCAGGCCATAGCCAATTTCCAGGCCCACCAGGTCCACCTGGTCGAGGTCTTCCCAATCGAGTTCCTTGACAGGCTCGGGCATGGCCGCAGCGGCAGCAGCGAGTTGTTCGGGCGAATCGCCAGACGCAGCCTCGCGGCGCAGCATCAAGAACCCCAGGCCGGCCGAACCCGCCGACAAAATGATGAACACCAGGTGCGGCATGCCGGGCACGAGGCCCAAAATGGCCATGATGGAGGCGGTGACAAACAGCGCCGTGGGGTTGCCCAGCTGCGTGCCAGCCTGCTCGGCCATGGATTCGGTGGTGGTAACGCGGGTCACCACAATGGCGGTGGCCAGCGACAGCAGCAAAGACGGAATCTGCGCAACCAGGCCGTCGCCAATGGTTAGCAAAGAATAAATACGACCGGCTTCGCTCAAGGACAGGCCGTGTTGGCCAATACCGATAGCCAGGCCACCGATCAGGTTGATAAACAGAATCAGCAGGCCTGCAATGGCGTCACCACTGACAAATTTGGAGGCACCGTCCATGGAGCCGAAGAAGTCCGACTCTTGCGCCAACTCGGCACGGCGGGTTTTGGCGGTTTCTTGGTCGATCACGCCGGCATTGAGGTCGGCGTCAATGGCCATTTGTTTGCCAGGCATGGCGTCTAGGGTAAAGCGGGCGTTGACCTCAGAGACGCGGCCTGCGCCCTTGGTCACCACAAAGAAGTTCACAATCATCAGGATCGCAAAAATAATGAAACCCACCACGTAGTTGCCGCCAATGACGAACTCGCCAAAGGCCGCCACCACCTTGCCCGCAGCGTCGTGGCCTTCGTGGCCGCTCACCAAAATCACGCGGGTAGACGCCACATTGAGCGCCAAGCGCAGCATGGTGGCAAACAGCAGCACCGTGGGGAAGACAGAAAATTCGAGCGGTTTGCGGATTTTGATGGCGATCATGATGATCAGCACGCTCGACGCAATATTGAAAGTAAACAACACGTCCAGCACCATCGGATGCAGCGGAATCACCAGCATGCCCATGATCAACAAGACCAGCGCTGGAATGCTCAGATCGTTGTAGTTGAACTTCGACAGGTTTTGTCGAATGTTTGACAGGGTCAGCGTGCTCATGGACGGATATTCATGAAAATCAGGACCTTAGGTCGGGATGTGGTGGAATTGCGCTTGCATAGACGCCTTGAATGCAAGCTCCATGCCACTCTTTTCCGACAGAAAACCCGGGCCCTGCGCAGCACCCGGGTGGCAAGCTTTGTCCTGTCACGCTTCTTGCATCACTGCTGGCACTGGCCACGCGGTGTGGCCTTAATCAGAGCAATGTTTACATGGAATCGAATTTCAGTTTTTTGGCCAGCCGTGCCATTGTTTCCCCAGCAATTGAGGCCCCAACGGTCACAGTCCCTGCGCAGACGCCCTCAGGTCTGGGCGACTTTGCCGAGGTGTTGAACGGCCAAGCCCTCAAGGCACAGCGGCAAACCCTTGCCGATGTGCTGAGCGACCAAGGCCCCAAGGCACAGCGGCAAAACCTTGCCGCCCAGGATGCGCCTGGCGAGGGCCTGCAGGTCCGGCCCCTGGGCAGCAAGCTCAACATTATTACCAGTGATGCCCCGCTGCCCGACATGGACAGCCTGGCCCAGTTTGCCCGCATGCAAGGCCTAGACGAAGGCGCCGTACAAGCCCTGTTTGGCACGCCCAGCCTGGCCACAGGCGCTGCACCAGGGGTGGGCGCGCTGTCCACGCTCGCCATTGCAGCTCCGCAAGACCTGGCCAGCACACTGGCTAAAACCACGCTATCACCCCCCAGCGGCATTGCCTTGAACGCAACTGCGAACGCGACCGTAACCTTGAATGACAACTTGACGGCCAGTGCCGCACCCCCCGCCGTCACCGTAGGCGCGCCCTTGGCGCCCATGCCCGCGCTGGCCGACGTCGAAGCAGTTGACCCAGGCCTTGCCCCACTGTCCAGTGCAGCCTCAGACAAAGACCAGTCAACAGCGATCTCGCCAGAGGCCGCCAGCGGGACCGCAGTGACCGCACTCAACACCCTGAATTTTGCGGTAGCCCCTCCCTCCACGGTCGCTCCAGCGATCTCGCCAGTGGGCGCTGCAGCGATCACGCCAGTGGGCGCGCCTGCCTCCCTGTCCAAACTCGACCTGCCCGCCGCCCTAGGCATCAAGGAGATCAGCGTAGCGCTGGGAGCGGCCCCACCGGCCCTGGGCATGGTCCCCGCTACACCTGGGATTGCCGCGGCTGCGGCTTCCGCCACTGTGGCACTGGCCAGCAGCGCCGCTCAAACGAGCCTCATGCCCATGACCGCAAAGGCCTGGATCGGCAGCGCGCCGGTAGCCCCCGTCGATGTCAATGCCTCTTTAGCCCCCGTTGCACCACAAGACGCGGTACGCCTGACGCTGGCCATGCCCGCGCCAGAGATCACCAAGCGCCTGGCGCAAATGTCGGGTACCGGCAAAGAGGCGACTTGGGCCGCACTGCTGGCCTCCGGCCCCTTAGCCAAAGACCTGCCTGCAGCCTTTGAGACACTCAGCCTGGAACTGCCCGCTGGCTTCGACCCCGAGCTGTTGGCCAGCGCCACCGAAGCTAGCAACCCCAGGCCAAGCGACCTGTTGATGCAAGGAGGAACTGCAACTCCGCTCTCTGGAACTGCAAACGCCAGCGCAGGCAGCGACAGCAATGCCGATAACGCCCAGGCCCAGGCCGACCAGCGCGCCCAACAGTTCCAACAAATGGCCGACAAAATGGGCCAAGCTGCAGCCCAGCGCCTGATCGCCCAGATCGAACGCGGCCAATGGAAAATGCAGATGCGCATGCAACCGGCTGCGCTGGGAAGCATCAACGTTGAACTCGATATGCACGCCGACGGACTGGACGCGCTCTTTAGCACCGACAATGCAGTCACCCGCGAACTGATGGCGCAAGGCAGCAACAAATTACGCGACACCTTGACTCAAGCTGGCATGACAGTTGCTTCAGTCACGGTAAACGGAGAGCAAAGTCGCCAATCCGGCGGAAACTCGACACCAGGCAAAGAACGCAAGCTTCCCCCTGAAGCGCGTCGGGTCGGCGGTTTGGAAAGCGCATCGGTCGCCGCTCCCCAGGGTGGTCCAAGCGCAGCAACCGACGGATTGAATGTGCTGGCATAAGCCAAAGCACAGACGAATATTTGAAATGAACCACGAAAAAAAGGTGCCCCATGTCTGATGCAGCAGCAGCCCCGGAAGCAGAAGAAAAGCCCAAAAAACCCATCGTCAAGATCATTCTTGCGGTGGTCGCATTGGTGGTCCTGGTCGCCGGCACCATGGTGGCAACTTTGTTCATCACCGGCTTTTTCAATAAACCCGTACCCACGGCCGACCAAATGATGGCCGAGGGTGCAGCGCCCGACGGAGGCCACGGAGCACCCGCAGCAGACGGCCACGGCGCGCCCAAGGCCGATGCCCACGGCGCACCCAAGGCAGACGCCCACGGCGAGAAAAAAGCCGAAGGCGGCAAAGAAGGCGGCCCTCCCAAGCTCAACAAAAAATCGCCCGACAGCCCGCGCTTTGAATACACCTACAACCAGCTAGAGCGCGAGTTCCTGGTCAATTTGGCTGGCTCACGCAAGGTCATGTCGGTGCAAATTGCGGTGATGACGCGCTACGACGACCGGGTGGTCGAAAACATCAAGAAGCACGAGTTTGCCTTGCGCTCGGTCGTGATGGACGCCATGCGCATGACCGGTGAGGCCGATCTGGCCAAGCCAGATTTCCGCAAAGACCTGGCTATCAAGATCCGTGACGCCATGAACACCCTGCTCGAGAAATACGAAGATTTCGGTGGCATCGAAGAGATTTACTTCACCTCTTTCATCGTCCAGTGACCTGGCCTGACTACGTGAACGCACACCCCTATGGCAGATAACCTTCTTTCAGCCGACGAGCTTTCGGCCCTGGCTGAAGGCGTCAGCGACGGCTCCATCGCGGTTGACACCGGCTTTAACACCGCTGCGCGCGTGCGCAAGCACGACATCGCCAGCGAAGACAGCAGCCTGGGCGTCAATGTCACCTCGATTGACATGATCAACGAGCGCTTTATCCGCCTGTTTCGCCCCGGACTGCTCGAGGTGTTGCGCAGCAGCCCCCGCGTGAACCCGCTCAAGGTGCAGATCGTTAAGTTTGGGGATTACATCAAAGAACTGCACGCGCCCTTGTCGGTCAACACGGTGCGCATGAACCCCTTGCGCGGTTATTCCATGGTGGTGATTGACCCGACTATCGTGTTTAGCTCGCTGGACAGCTTTTTTGGTGGCTTTGGCCAGGGCGCCGTGGGCCAGCTCGCGTCCGGGCGCATGTTTACGCCAATGGAGACGCGCATCATCAATATGATTCTGGACGTGACATTTCGCAACCTGCGCGAGGCCTGGGCCCCTGTGATGCCACTGGAATTTGAGTTTGTCAGCTCCGAGATCAACCCACAGTTTGCGCAGATTGCCGATGAAA
>CAMDHS010000242.1 GCA_945898115.1 Comamonas sp. lk | reverse complement strand
ACGGGCAAAGACATGACGGGAGGAGGCGTAAACAGGTATTGGGTCATGGGTGTAATTTTTTGGGATAGCTAGGAAATGTGAAACTGGCAAATTGCAATGCGGCGCTCTGGGGCTCAACCCCGGTTTTCGTAAACGCCGAGCTTGCGGTGCAGCGGCGCCTCGTCCGCCACAAACAAAAATGCCGGCGTGTTGCTCGAGCGGTTGGTCAGGGTGACGGCGGTGTAGCCCGGTGCGCAGCAGGTGTCTGCCTCAACCATGGTGAAGGCGGTGGCTTCCACCTGCACATCGGTCTGGCCTTCGATCTGGTGGAACACCTGGGCGGGTGAGCGCGCAGGCAGGCGCAAGGTCTGGCCCGGGCGCAGCATCAGTGCGTAAAAGCCCAGGATGTTTTCCACGTCCGCGCCGGTCTCGGGGTTGACGTAGGTGACTTGCACCGGGTCAGCGCCGCTTTGCTCTTCGGCCAGCGACAGCAGTGCCGCCCGGGCGTCAACCCACGGATAGCGCAGCATGGGATAAGCCTTGTCTGGGCGCTGAAACACCTTGGTCGGCACCACGCCACCACGGGCGTAGGACTTGAAGCCCTGGCCTTCGGTAACGCTTTGGCTGGGGCCTTCCAGGTGGTAGGAGGTCTCGGTGTAATAAACGAGAGGTAAATCGAGCACATCGAGCCAGATCACCGGCGCATTGCCGTCGTGGCCGTGCTCATGCCACAGGCCGGTGGGGGTGAGGATCAGGTCGCCACGCTCCATGGGGCATTTCTCGCCGCCCACCAGGGTCCAGGCGCCTTCGCCTTCCACCACCATGCGCACCGCGTTGGGCGTGTGGCGGTGCACGGGCGCCAGCTCGCCGGGCAGGAGCAGTTGCATGCCCAAGTACATGGCGGCGCTGGCCTGCATATTGCTCAGGCCGTGGCCCGGATTGGCCAGCACCAGCACGCGGCGCTCGGCCTTCTCAATCGGTGTGAGTTCACCGGCCTGAATCAGCAGCTCGCGGATCTCGCGGTAAGGCCAGTGCGTGGTCTGGGTCTTGCGCGTGGGAATGTTCGGGGGCAACACGCCGCGCAAGCTGGGCCACAAGGGCACGAGGTTGCGCTGGGTGAGTTGGTCGCGGTAGCTCTGTGGCAGGTCTTCCAGACGCCCCAGGGTGTCATAGCGCTTGTGTTCTTGCATGTTTTTCTCCGGTGTTTTTAAATGGCGTGCTGCAAAGTTGCTTTCCGGCCCCGTCAGTCGAGCTTGAGCATCACGCGCATGTTCTCGATGCGCACCGCGTAGGTTTTGATGTTCTCGGTCAGCGGTGCGCACAGGGCTTGACCGGTGCACACGTCAAACTTGCCCTGGTGCAGCGGGCATTCGATCTCTCGCCCTTCCAGAAAGCCGTCGCTCATGCGCGCGTGGCCGTGGGTGCAAAAGTTGTCGGTGGCGAAGACCTCGCCCTCTACTTCGTACAGCGCAATTTCTTTGCCCGCAAGCTGCACGGCAATCACGTCGCCTTCGGGAATATCGGCAAGCGCTGCCGCGTCTAACCAGTGTTCTGCCATGGCCGGTCCTTAGATGGGGTAAATGATGGAGTTGGCGATCATTTCGCTGTCATAGACGCACAGGCGCGACTGGAACTTGAGTCCCTCGCCGGTCCGAACAATCAGGTCGTGGTACCAGCCCACGCTCAAGACGGTGGATTCGCCATCAAACTTGGTGCGGATCACGACGTAGTTGGCCTCCGAGCGAATGCGCTCGCCGCCTGCGCCCTGCTCCACCGACAGCACGCGCGGCGTGCCGACGATGTGGCGCTGGTAATAGGGGTCGTGGTAGAGCGTTTCTTTGACGCCGTAGACGCGGTCGCGGATCATGTTCTTGCTTTCCAACGCCAGCAGGCACAGGGGCAGGCCTTGGTCAAAGTTTTCGCGCGGCTGCAGGCGGTAGGTGCCGTCTTCCACAAAAAAATCCGGCCATTTTTCCCAGTCTGAGGAATCGCAGACCATTGCGTAGTCGCTGTAGAGGCTCAAGAGCTCGTAATAGGTTTTGAAGTCCACCATGTTCATTCCCCCATCACTTTGCGCCAGTAGTTGTACATGCCCCGAATCAGGGTCTCGGTGACCATGTGGTCCGCGTCCCCAATGTCGTAGCCACCCATCTCCACCACCGTGCGGTGCGCGGGCTTTTGCTCAAAGCCCTGCTGCGACCACTCGATCACCTCGCCGTCATCGGCCGACACAAAACCGGCCGGGCCAAAAAGATTGGCCTGGATCAGGCGGCGTTCGGTCATCTCGGGCGCGTCTTCTTCAAAGCCAAAGTGGGTCCAGACAAAGTCAAACGAGCCGTGGCCCTTGGGCTGAATGTGGCGGGTAGACACGCTGTTGACCTGCTGCTGGATGATTACGCTCGGAAAGATGGTGGTCATCACCGCCGTGGGGCCGTCCCACCAGGGCTCGGGCACGATATCGAGCAAGCGCGGATCGTTGAGCTTCATCTGGTCTTTGAAGCTGTCCAGGCCCGCCACCACATCGGCGTTTTTGCCACCCTGGCCGCGGGTGGAAATCATGGCGGCGTGGCGGAAATGTTCGTCCATCTTCAGCTCAGACTTGTTATCTGCGCGCCAGAGCCCAAAGGTGGAAAACCAGGTGTGCAACAAGCCGGGGTGGTAGGGGTCTTTGATGTTTTCTTGCATCAGCTTCCAGTTGCCCGGAATGCGCTGGCGGCGGTAGCCCAAAACCACCAGCTTGCGGCCATCGAACACGCGGTCAAAGTACTTGAGGATGGTGGGGCCCAGAAATTCTTCCAAGGGCTCGACATCGTGGTCAAAGGACGCAAACACCACGCCACCGCGCACCGCCACCTTGAGTTTGGTCAGGCCGTGGTCGGCCACTTTGAAGTCTTTGGGCATGCCACCAAAGACCGTGCCCTCTTGCTTGACGCCGCGAATAAAGGGCACGCCCTGCAAGTCGCCTTTGAGGCTGTAGTTCCACTGGTGGTAGGGGCACAAAAAGTCTTTGGCCTGGCCGTTGCGCTCCCGACAAAAACGCATGCCCCGGTGGGCGCAGACGTTTTCCACCACGTTGACGCTGCCGTCTGGGTCACGCACCATGATCACCGAACGCTCACCCACCACGGTGCGCCGGAAGTCGCCGGCATTGGGGATCTCGGCTTCCAGGCCGACATAGCACCAGTGGCCGGCATAGAACAGGCGGTCGAGTTCTTTTTTGTACAGGTCCTCGCGGGTATAGGCCCAAAAAGGGATGCGGCTGGTGCCGTCCCCCGGCCAAGCTGGGTCTTGGGGGAAAACGCTGGTGGGTTCACTCATTGCAGGTCTCCTTGCATTGCAGGGTTCAGGATGGCTACAGCGCGCGTCAAACGCCGCTGGGATAAAAAGCGTCCGCGTGGACATGGCTGGGTTCAAGCCCCATGCGGGTAACGAGCAGGTTCAAAGCCTCGACCATGGCGGGGGCGCCGCACAAATAAGCGCGCCAACCCGCCAGGCTGCCAATGTCTTTTTCAATGGCATCGGTCACCAGGCCGCTGCGCTGGCCGGGGCCGGCAGCGCCAGTGGCTACCACAATGTGAACCTGCACATTCGGATGCGCTTGGGCCAGGGCCTGAAGGCGCTCAGCGTCATACACGTCTTGGGCGCTGCGAACGCCAAAGTAGAGTTGAATGGGGTTTGCCATACCGACGGCCAATGCGCCGCGCACGATAGACAGCACCGGCGCCAGCCCCGTGCCGCCGCCCACGCACAGCATGGGGCCGGTGTGTTTTTGCCGCAGATAAGCCGTGCCCAGCGGGCCGCTGATGCGAAGGGCGGCGCCTACCGCCAGTTGCTCAAAAATGTATTCGGTAACCCGCCCGTCGGGCACGCGTCGGATCTGGAACTCCATATCAAAGTCATCGCTCAGGCCGGCCATGGAGTAGGGGCGAATGTGCTCGGGCGTGAACTGTAGGCTGACGTATTGGCCGGGGCTAAACGCAAGCGGCTTGGCCAGCTTGACGCGGATACGGCGAATGTCGTGCGTGGCCTCTTCAATGGCTGTGACCGTCGCTTTAACGATGCGCGCGGGATGTACCACCACCTCATCGGCCTCAGGCAACTCAATCACGCAATCTCCCGTGAGCACCGACTGGCAGGCCAGCACGTAGTCGTACGGTCCGGTATGCGGCCGGCCCAGCTCGGGGCCGCTGCTGCGCACCTCGCCCGAGACCACGCGGCAGCGGCAGGTGCCGCAGCGCCCGGACATGCAGCTGTACGACACCGGCAACTGGTGCGCGCGCAGCACGTCCAGCAGATTGCTTCCGCTTTCCACGCTCAAGCGCAGGCCCATGGGTTGAACGACGAGTTCCATTTTGCGGTGGGCTAAGGCGCCCTTGTCTCCTGTTTGCGTGCATTTTGGAGACCTTGGCAATATAAGTCGATAGCGCAAGTCCTATAGATAGAATCACCAACGTGAATATTAGAGGGCCTGCACCTGTATGGAACTGCGCGAATTGGATCTGAACCTGCTGCTGGTTTTCAACCAGTTGCTGCTCGACCGCAGTGTGTCCACTGCGGCGCAAAAGCTGGGCCTGACGCAGCCAGCCGTCAGCAACGCCCTCAAGCGCTTGCGCACTGCGCTCAAGGACGAGCTGTTTTTGCGCACCTCGCGCGGCATGGAACCCACGCCCTATGCCCTGCACCTGGCAGAACCGGTGGTCTATGCGCTCAATGCGCTGCAAACCGCATTCACGACCCGCGATTCGTTCGATCCCCTCACCAGCACCCGCAATTTTCAGCTGGCCATGAACG
>CAMDHS010000241.1 GCA_945898115.1 Comamonas sp. lk | reverse complement strand
GCCACCGAATGCGTGATGCCTTGCTTTGAAATCGTGGACTCGCGCATCCGCGACTGGAAGATCAAGATCCAGGACACCGTGGCCGACAACGCCTCGTGTGGCGTGTTTGTGCTGGGCGACTGCGCGGTGGACCCGCGCCGGGTCGACTTGTCCGTTTGCGGTATGGTCTTTGAAAAGAATGGTGACATCATCGGAACGGGCGCGGGTGCCGCTGCCCTGGGTTCACCGGTGAATGCAGTGGCTTGGTTGGTCAACACCCTGGGGCGCCTGGGCATTGGCCTCAAGGCCGGCGAAGTCGTCCTCTCGGGGGCGCTTGCCGCCATGCACCCGGCCAAGGCCGGGGACAACTTTCGCGTCTCCATCGGTGGCCTGGGCAGCTGCTCGGTGCGCTTTGTTTGAGTTGCATCGTTGAACAAGCTGCGCTGCCTTATTTAGCTTTTTACCTACGGAGTCTTCATGAAAAAAATCAAATGCGCCCTGATCGGGCCGGGCAACATTGGCACCGACCTGCTGGCCAAGTTGCAGCGCAGCGCGGTGCTCGAGCCGGTGTGGATGGTGGGCATTGACCCCGAGTCCGACGGCCTCAAGCGTGCCCGCGAAATGGGCATCAAAACCACCGCCGACGGCGTGGACGGTTTGCTGCCCCACGTGCTGGCCGACGGCGTGCAAATCGCCTTTGACGCCACCAGCGCCTATGTGCACGCCGAAAACTCGCGCAAGCTCAACGCTCTGGGCGTGCTCATGATCGACCTGACCCCTGCGGCCATCGGCCCGTTTTGCGTGCCACCGGTCAACCTGATGGAGCAATTGGGCAAGGGCGAGATGAACGTCAACATGGTCACCTGCGGCGGCCAGGCCACCATTCCTATGGTCGCAGCGGTGAGCCGGGTGCAGCCCGTGGCCTACGGCGAGATCGTCGCCACGGTATCGAGCCGCTCGGTGGGGCCAGGCACGCGCAAGAACATTGACGAATTCACCCGCACCACGGCCGGTGCAGTGGAAAAAGTGGGCGGCGCTGCCAAGGGCAAGGCCATCATCATCATCAACCCGGCCGAGCCGCCGCTGATGATGCGCGACACGGTGCACTGCCTGACCGAGACCACGCCCGACCAAGAAAAAATCACCGCCTCCATCCACCAGATGCTCGCCGAGGTGCAAAAGTACGTGCCCGGCTACCGCCTGGTCAACGGCCCGGTGTTTGATGGCAACCGCGTGTCGGTGTTCCTCGAAGTCGAGGGCCTGGGCGACTACCTGCCCAAGTACGCGGGCAACCTCGACATCATGACCGCTGCGGCGGCCCGCACCGCCGAGATGTTTGCCGAAGAAATCATTGCCGGCCGGCTCACGCTGCAGAAAAGCGCCGAGCCCGCACTCGCCTGAAACCCCTACCGAGAACCACCATGACACTGCAAGGTAAAAAAATCACCGTCCACGACATGACGCTGCGCGACGGCATGCACCCCAAGCGCCATTTGATGACGCTCGACCAAATGAAGAGCATCGCCTGCGGCCTGGACGATGCTGGCGTGCCGCTGATCGAAGTCACCCATGGCGACGGCCTGGGCGGCAGCTCGGTCAACTACGGTTTCCCCGCCCACACCGACGAGGAATACCTGGGCGCCGTGATTCCATTGATGAAGCAGGCCAAGGTTTCGGCCCTTTTGATTCCGGGCATCGGCACTGTGGACCACCTGCTCATGGCCAAAGACCTGGGCGTGGGCACCATCCGCGTGGCTACCCATTGCACCGAGGCCGACGTCTCGGAGCAGCACATCAGCAAGGCGCGCGCGCTGGGCCTGGACACTGTGGGTTTCCTGATGATGGCGCACATGGCCAGCCCTGAGATGCTGGTCAGCCAGGCGCTGCTCATGCAGAGCTACGGCGCCAACTGCATTTACGTTACCGACTCGGCCGGCTATATGCTGCCCGACGACGTGACCGCCCGCCTGTCGGCGGTGCGCGCCGCCATCCAACCCGAGACCGAACTGGGCTTTCACGGCCACCACAATATGGCCATGGGCATTGCCAACTCGATTGCCGCTGTGGCTGCGGGCGCCAACCGCATTGACGCCGCCGCCGCAGGCCTGGGCGCGGGCGCGGGCAACACGCCGATGGAAGTGTTTATTGCCGTGTGCGCACGCATGGGCATCGAGACCGGCGTGGACGTGTTCAAGATCCAGGACGTGGCCGAGGACCTGGTCGTGCCCATCATGGACCACATCATCCGCATCGACCGCGACTCGCTTACCCTGGGTTATGCCGGCGTGTATTCCAGCTTCTTGCTGTTTGCCAAGCGCGCAGGCGCCAAGTACGGCGTACCTTCGCGCGACCTGCTGGTCGAACTCGGCCGGCGCGGCATGGTCGGCGGCCAGGAAGACATGATTGAAGACACCGCCATGACCATGGCCCGCCAGCGCAACGCCACCCCGAAAGCCGCCGCATGAAACTCGACCCGTCCACCATTGCCGCTTTGGCCGAACGGCTGGAAAACTGTGAACTGCAAGCGCAGGACACCACCAAAATCACCGACGACTACCCCGACATGGACTGGGACGACGCCTACGCCATCCAAGACGAGCTGCGCCGGCGAAAAGTTGCGCGCGGTTCGCGCATCGTGGGCCTCAAGGCCGGCTTGACCTCGCACGCCAAGATGAAGCAAATGGGCGTCAGCACGCCGGTGTTTGGCTTTATGGCCGACTACTACGCCGTGCCCGACGGTGGCGAATGCCGCATGAGCGAGCTGATCCACCCCAAGGTCGAGCCCGAAATCGCCTTTGTCACCAAGGCCGAATTGCGCGGCCCAGGTTGCCACATTGGCAGCGTGCTGGCGGCCACCGACTTTGTGATGCCCGGCATTGAGGTGATCGACAGCCGTTACCGCGACTTCAAGTTTGACCTCAAAAGCGTGGTGGCAGACAACACCTCGGCGGTGCGCTTTGTGGTGGGCGGCCAGCCCATGGCTGTGACGGGCGTGGACCTGCGCACCGTGGGCATCGTGCTCGAGAAAAATGGCCTGCCCGTGGCCTTTGGCGCCGGTGCAGCGGTGCTGGGCCATCCAGCAGCGGCGATTGCCATGCTGGCCAACCACCTGGGCGCGCGCGGCCAGTGCATTCCGGCAGGCAGCCTGATTTTGTCGGGTGGCATTACCGAAGCGGTGTCCGTGCAAGCCGGCGACAACGTCACCCTGCGCATCCAGGGCATGGGCAGCACCAGCCTGCGCTTTGTCTGAACCCACCCCTATTCCAACCGGAGAACTCCCATGCCATTTGCCCAAATTTACCTGCTCGAAGGCCGCACCGAAGAACAAAAACGTGCCGTCATCGAAAAAGTAACCCAAGCCCTGGTCGAAGCCGTGGGAGCCCCAGTCAACACAGTGCGTGTGCTGATCCAGGACGTGCCCAAGACCAACTGGGGTATTGCCGGCGTCAGCGCCAAAGACCTGGGGCGCTGAGCTGGCGCAAAGGAGCCTGTTACCCGCGCCTTGCTATCAGGGGATCCTCAAATATCAATATTCCCCGCCCGCAGCGCGTTAGCCTCGATAAATTCGCGGCGGGGCTCCACGTCGTCACCCATCAGCATGGTGAACACGCGGTCGGCCTCAATCGCGTCGTCGATTTGCACTTTAAGCAAGCGGCGAACCGTGGGGTCCATGGTGGTTTCCCAGAGTTGGGCAGGGTTCATTTCGCCCAGACCCTTGTAGCGCTGGCGCGCGGTGGCGTTTTCGGCTTGCGCAATCAGCCAGGCCATGGCTTCGCGGAAGTCGCCCACTTTTTCTTCTTTGGCGCGTTCGCCTTCACCGCGCATGACGCGGGCGCCGTCGCCCAGCAGGTCTTTGAAGGTGTGGGCGGCCTCAGCCAGCGCGGCGTAGTCTGAGCCGTGCACAAAGTCTTGTGTCAGCACGCTGCTTTTCACGTTGCCGTGGTGGCGCCGGCTGATGCGCAAAATCGGTTTGTCGGTGCGCACGTCAAACTCGGCTGCCACTTCGGCCGCGCTGCCATTGGCGGCGCCTTCCGTCGCCTGCAACCTGGCTTGCAGCGCGGTGGCAGACAGTTCGGCGTCGACCACGGTGTCCAGGTTCAGCGCCACGCCGTCGGCCACTGAGCGCAGCGCCTCGGCGTCCATGAAGTTTTTCAGCCGGGCAATCACGTTTTGTGCCACCTGGTGCTTGCGCGCCAGCTCACTCAGCGTGTCGCCCGACAGCGTGGTGCCATTGGGGCCGCCGGTAAACACCGAGGCGTTGACCAGCGCAATGCGCATCAAGAAGGTGTCTAGCGCGCCGGCGTCTTTCAGGTACAGCTCTTCCTTGCCGGCCTTGACCTTGTACAGCGGCGGCTGCGCAATGTAGATGTGGCCGCGCTCGACCAGCTCGGGCATTTGGCGGTAGAAAAACGTCAACAGAAGCGTGCGGATGTGCGCACCGTCCACGTCGGCGTCGGTCATGATGATGATGCGGTGGTAGCGCAGCTTGGCAACGTTGAAGTCGTCGTTGCCCGTGGTGCCGCCGGCCTTGCCGATGCCGGTGCCAAGCGCGGTGATCAGCGTCAAAATTTCATTGCTGGTCAAAAGCTTTTCGTAGCGCGCTTTTTCCACGTTCAAAATCTTGCCGCGCAGGGGCAAAATCGCCTGGAACTTGCGGTCACGCCCTTGTTTGGCAGAGCCACCGGCGGAGTCACCCTCGACGATGTAGATCTCGCACATGGCCGGGTCTTTTTCCTGGCAGTCGGCCAGTTTGCCGGGCAGGCCCATGCCGTCGAGCACGCCTTTGCGGCGCGTCATGTCGCGCGCCTT
>CAMDHS010000240.1 GCA_945898115.1 Comamonas sp. lk | reverse complement strand
GCGCTTGCGCAGGCGTGTGGAACTTTCCTGACTTCAAATTTCATTTCCGGATCCTTGAATGGTAATGATGAATCCATCGACGCTTGTGATCGACCAATCCGTTAAGTTTTGCAGTACGTTGGTCCCCTACTGACAAGAGTAGACGAGGTGCTTTTAAAGGGTGATTGAGCTGCCTATTGAAAGCGCCCTAAAAATACTTAGGGCGGCCCCGCTAATGCTTGCAATGTAGGTGCAGCGTTGGGCCGATGCATCGTCCAAGTGGACGATGGTGTTAAAAAAATGAAAAGAGATTTTTCTCTACTTCACCCCATCAAGCGCACCAGCCATTCTTCCAAGAAGTCCCTCACAAACCTTGCCCTGCAAAGAACCCAATGCTCGGGTCAAACCGAACGGCCGACATCGTTCCCCATGCGTATTGCCCCTTCGATAAAACCGATGTCTGCGCAGTCGCCTACGCGGTGCACCGGCCGGCCGCTGGCTTGCAGGGCGAGCGCCAGACTGTCATCGGCCTGGGCGCCGGTCGCCAAAATCACCGAGTCCGCGGCGCTGCTGTGTGCCTGGCCTTCGCCATCGGTCCAGTGCACCTCCTTGGCGCCGATGCGCTGCACCTGGGCGCGCAAGTGCAGTTGGGCATGGGCTTTGACCACGTCCAGCACGCGCCAACGGCGCACGATGGCGAGCTCGCGCCCGGCCTTGTCTGTGGGCTCGAGCACGGTCACCTGCCGGTCGCGGGCGATCAAAAACTCGGCCAGCTCCAGCCCGACCAGGCCGCCGCCCACAATCACCACGCGTTTGCCCAGCGGCATCCATAGTTTGGAGAGCTGGGTAATGGCCTGGGTGCTGTCGGTCACTTTGAGGATGCCGCCGGCCTTGAACAGCGCCCGCTGGGTCAGCGAGAGTTTGGCCTGGGCAATCTCATCGGCGCGGTCACCGGTCATGAGGCGGCGCAATTCGTCGCCGCTCCACACATGGCTTTGGGTTGCACCTTCGATGGGCGGCGCATCGCGGCGTGCACCGCTGGCGACCACCACAACGTCGGCGCCGACCTCGTGAACCAGTGCGGCATTGGCCTCGGTGTTCAGGCGAACATCCATCGGCAGGCTGTGCATTTGCGCCACCAAGTAGTCCAGTAGTTTGCCGTTTTCCGGATAGGCCATAGCCGCGAAAAACAAGGTCCCGCCCAAGCGGTTGCTGCGCTCAACCAGGGTGACTTTGTGGCCGCGCAAGGCCGCCACGCGCGCCGCCTCCATGCCGCCGGGGCCCCCGCCCACCACCAGCACATGGCGCGGTGTGCTGGCCGCCTCAATGCGGCGCTCGGTCTCGTAACCGGTTTGGGCGTTCACTGCGCATTTGACGCGCTGGTTGATAAAAATCTGGCTCACACAAGCGTAGCAATAAATGCAAGGCCGGATGTCCTGGGGCCGGTTTTGCGCCAGCTTGATCGGAATGTGCGGGTCGGCCAGCATCTTGCGGGCCATGGCCACAAAGTCGAGTTCGCCCTGGGCGATGGCGCGCGCAGCCACTTCGGGCTCGATGCGTCCGGCGGTGATGACCGGAATCGACAGCGCCTTCTTGATGGCTGCAGCGTTGCTCATAAAGGCGCCGGCCGCCTGCGGAATGGGCGCTTGCGTGAAAGCCGTGCCGCTGGTCAGCGTGGCATAGGCCGAGACGCTGATCGCATCGGCCCCCGCGTCCTGGCACATGCGCGCCGTAGCCACTGACTCGACCAGCGTGATGCCGCCGGGCGTGTTGAGCTCTTCGGCATCCAGGCGCACCCAGACCGGGAAATCGGCACCCAAACGCGCTTTGACGGCTTGCAAGGTTTCGATCAACAGGCGGGCGCGGTTTTCCAGCGGGCCGCCATAGGCGTCTTCGCGCTGGTTGTAGTAAGGCGACAAAAAGCCGGCCAATATGTAGGTGTGCGCGCCGTGCAGCTCGATGGCATCAAAGCCCGCCTCTTTGGCACGCGCTGCGGCGTCTGCAAAGTACGCCACCATCTGTGCAATATCGTCCAGGTCCATGACCCGGATGCGCGGCTTGTGGGCGCTGATGCCCACAAAATTGGCCAGCTCCTCGGGGGTGATGGCCTGCATCATGTCGCTCTTGGTCCCCTTGGGTATAGAGGGCACCCACATTTCGCGCCCGTGGACCAAATCTTGTACTGCGGTCTTGCCGCCGTGCTGTAACTGAATGGCAATTTTGGCGCCGTGGCGGTGCACCCGTTCGGTGATGCCGCGCAGGCCGGGGATGAAGTCGTCGCGCGAGATACCCACCTGGTAGGGCTCGCCAGTCCCATGGGGAAATGCGACAGCGCACACCCCCATGGTTAACAAGCCCGCACCTCCTTCAGCCCGGGCCTCGTAATAGGCCTGGATGCGCTCACCGCAGTGCCCGTCGGCCTCGGCAAAGTTCGATCCCATGGGCGCCATGATGATGCGGTTGCGCAGTTCGAGCGTGCCGATGCGCCCAGGTTGCAAAAGGGCGGCGTAGGGGTTGGACATGGTGTGAAAAATTCGTTTTAAAAATTGGGTGCTTCCACGCCACCGTCAACGCCCAAAATTTTGCCGGTGATCCAAGCAGCTGCGGGCGAGAGCAGGAAAACGGCGGCGCCGGCGATGTCTTCGGGCTGGCCCATGCGGCCCATGGGCGTGTTGGCGAGCATGCGTTCGGTGCGTTCGGCATTGAGGTAGGGCGCCAGCGCCTCGGTCAGGATGGTGCCCGGCTCGATGGCATTGATGCGCACCGTGGGTGCAAAGTCGTGCGCCAAGTTGCGCGTCATTTGGTTGAGCGCAGCTTTGGCGGCGCCATAGGCGCTAAAGCGTTTTTGCGCATAGCGCGCCGCCACCGACGAGATGTTGACCACCGCGCCGCCGCCAGCGGCCTGCATCAACGGTACGGCTTTTTGAATCAGCAGGTAGGCGGGCGTCACATTCCAGGTGAGCACGGCGCTAAAGGCCTCACCCCCCATTTTTTGTGGATTGTTGGGCCCTGCGCCGCCCGCGTTGTTGATGAGCAGGGTGAGCTTGCCCAGCTCGGCCACGGTGCGTGCGACCAAGGTGTCCAAGGTGCTCTCCAGGCTGACGTCGCCCGCCACCGTAATGGCGCGCCGCCCCATAGCGCGAATCTCGTCGGCCACGGCGTCCAGGTCCGATTGGGTGCGCGCGCACAGGGCGAGGTCGGCGCCGGCCTGGGCCAGCATCAAGGCGCAGGCCCGTCCTATGCCTTTTCCCGCTCCGGTAACGACAGCAACCTGGCCGGCCAAAGAAAACGGCCCGTAGGCACTGGGAGAAGCGGACATGCAAAAAACCTTGTTGAACCGGGAACCTAGGGCGCGACCGCGCCCTTGATCATTTGCACAAAACCGTCGTTGTAGGGCGGCAGCATGCCCCACTCGCGGCGTGGGTCATGGCCGCCGGCGCTGTAAATGCTGCGCGCATGGCTGAACTCCAAAAAGCCCTCGCGTCCGTGGTAGTGCCCCATGCCTGAGTCGCCCACGCCGCCAAAGGGCGCGTCGTGCAGCGCGGGGTGCATGGTCACGTCGTTGAGTGACACGCCGCCCGACAAAGTGTGGTCTAGTACCCGAGCCTGCTCTTGCGCGTTGGCGCCAAAGTAATAGAGCGCCAGTGGGCGCGGACCCTGGTTGAGCTGGTCAATTACTTCCCCGATGTCGGTATAGCTGCGCAGCACCAAGGCCGGGCCAAAAATTTCGTGCTGCGATATGGCGCTGTCTGCCGGTGGGTCGATAACGATGCGCAGCGGCATGCGCCGGCTGGAATGGGCGCCGGTGTCGGCCGCACTGCCGGCGGTTACCACTTGCGCGCCCCGGCTTTTGGCGTCTGCCACATAGGACTCGATGCGTGCGAAATGCACCGCATTGACCACTGGCGTGACGTCTGCGTTGGCACCGGTGTCTGGGTACAAGCCGCTGTAGAACTCTTGCAATCCGGCCAGCAAGGCCGCGCTTTGCGAGGTGTGCACCCAGACCTCGTCGGGCGAGACGCACAGCTGGCCTGAGTTGCCCGCTTTACCCACCGCGATGCGCTCGGCGGCGTTGCGGATGTCCGCACTTTGGCCCACGATCACGGGCGACTTGCCGCCCAGCTCCAGGGTGACGGGCGTGAGGTTTTCTGCCGCTGCCTTCATGATCAGCTTGCCAATTTGCGTGGAGCCGGTAAAGACCAGGTGGTTCCAGGGCTGGCGGGCAAATTCGGCGCCCAGTTCGGCACCGCCATTGACTACGGCCAGCACATCGGCCGAGAAAAATTCGGCCACTGCCTGCGCCAATGCCGCAGCGGTACGCGGCGCGATTTCGGAGGGCTTGAGTACCGCGCGGTTGCCCGCAGCGAACACGCTGGAGAGCGGCGAGAGCAGGGTAAACAAAGGCGCGTTCCAGGTGCCGATGATGCCCACCACGCCCTTGGGCTGGTATTTGACCCAGGCGGTGGCGCCAAAGTTGTCAAAGGGTGCGACGCTGGGGCGCGGCGAATCGGCCAGCCAGTTCTCCAGGTTGTCGCGGGCGTATTTGAGCGAGGCGAGCGAACCGAGCACATCGTTCATCATGGAAAAAACCACCGGCCGGCCGCCAAAGTCTTCGCCCATGGCTTTGCATAGCGCCTCGTTGTGCTTGACCAGCATGTCGATCACGCTTTGCAGGCGCTCTTTGCGTGTGGCAGCGCTGACGGGGCCTTCGGCGCGAAAGGCTTTTTGTTGGGTTTGCAAAAGGGCTGCCAGGCCAGGGAGTGTGGGCGAATCGGACATACAGGCTCCTATAGATTTGTGACGCGTCTAAGCATGCGCCCATGC
>CAMDHS010000239.1 GCA_945898115.1 Comamonas sp. lk | reverse complement strand
CTGCCGCATCAACCAAACCATATCTTGGTCACAAGACGACACGCCAAACGGCGGCACTGTTTCGTTAACTGCCACTGCATCATCGGGGCTTGCGGTGTTGTTTGTTGACCGAACTTCCGCCCCCGCAGTGAGTGGCTGCAGTCTGGTGGGTAATCAATTAACTTTTTTAAGCTCTGGCGCAAGTTGCACGATTGCCGCTATCCAAGCGGGAAGCAATGACTACTTTCCAGCGGCTGAAATTAGCAAAAAATTCATCAACCCACTCTGACTTCAAACCAAGCATGGTCAGGTGTCTGCTATCACGCCGCCTTGCACCAAAGAATGTAAGCGCTCAGTATTAAAAACCTCGGCGAGTAACTGGCAAGCCGCTATTGACCGCTCACATTGCCCAGAACTTTTGCTCTCACGGCCCCGCCACGGTGCCCGCCGGCATGGGCAAGCCCCCGGCGCCGATCTGCGCTACGTGCACCTCGATATTGCGCACGCCGGTCTTGTCCAGCTCCAAGCGCAGCGCCCAGCCGCGCTTGTTGACGGGGTCTGAAAATCCGTCAAACACAAAGTTGCCCAGACTGTAGAAAATCGGCTTGCCTTTGTAGCGCTCGGTGTCTTGCACTTGGTGGGGGTGGCCGCCGATGACGGCGTCGGCACCGGCGTCGATCATGGTGCGGGCGAGCTGGCGTTGGCGGGCGTTGGACACCGGGTCTTCCCAACCCCAGTGCATGATGGGAATGACCACGTCGGCCTTCCAGCGGCTGCGGGCGGCCTTGATGTCGCGCACCACTTGCGCGTCTTCGCTCCAGGCCACGCCGGGGCGGTCGGTGTCGGCCTCAAAGCTGCGAGGCTGAAATTCGTCATAACCCAAGATAGCCACGCGCAAGCCCTTGCGTTCAACAATCCAAGGCGTGTGTGCCTCGGTCAGGTTCATGCCACCACCATAAACACCCAAGCCCTCTTTTTTCAGAAAACCCAGCATCTGCGCAAAGGCCTGCGTTCCAAAGTCGCCCGAGTGGTTATTGGCCACGCCCACGGCGTCAAAGTGGCGCTTGACGTATTTGAGCGTGCTGGGCGGCACGCGAAACACATTGGGCTTGTCGTCCTCAGGGCTGCCGATGGTGGCCACCACGCATTCGAGGTTGCCGATGCGAATGTCGGCCGATTTGAACAATTTTGCAAAACCGGCAAACGGGTCTTGGCCCCGGCGCATGGCTTGCATTGGGCCGTCTTCCAACATGATGTCACCCACCACCACCATAGAGACGGTGCCAGCGCCGGGCGCCGCGACCGGTGGGGCGGCCCGCGCACCCAGGCACGCGCCAAACAGCAAAGCGGCCGCCAGTGCGCGCCACGCCTTGGCGCGGTGCGCGCCCCAGCCCGCCAAACCGCGCGCGCTCATGGCGCCACCTCGGCCAGCGCGCAGTGGTATTGCAGCTCTTTGCCCAGCAGGGGTGAATACACGGCCACGCGGCCGGTCAGCGCATCGGGCGCCGGGTTGCGCAGCGGCAGGGGCTGCAGGTATTGGGTGTGTTGCATCACCATGGGCTGGCGCCGGGTGTTGTAGTAGACGTAGAGGTTGACGCTCTCGATGGCGGTGGGCGCGGGCTGGGCTGCACTTGGCGCAGCTCCTTGCGCTGCATCTTGCGCAGCGCTCAGCACGATGGCCTTGAATCGGAAGCGGTTGCCAAGGGGCACTGCCGCCACCGTATAGGGGTCGGTGGCCACCTTGTGCACGGTCTGGTGGGTTTCGGAATTGACATCAAAGGTGCATTGCAGTTGCGCGCTGGCTTGTGCCGCGATGGGCAACAGGGCGAGCCCGAGGGCAGCAATGCAAAAGATCGGTAAGAGCTGGAGGTTGCGGTGGCGGAGTTTCAAGGCGTATTGCGTCAAAGTGGTTTCAGGGTCTGCGCCTTGGCGGGCGCAGCGGTGGCGGTCGGTGCTTTGGGCCTGGGCGACACCGTGGGCGCCAAAGCGCGCGGTGCCGTCAAGGCGCAAGACAAGGCCGGGCGCCGCGCAGTTTATGCGCAGATGCGCCCTGGCTATTCGACCGCTGCTGCGTGCTGGGCCACCCAGTCCTGCAACTTCAGGCGTTGCACCTTGCCCGAGGGGCCGCGCGGCAGGTCGTGCACAAAGTGAAACACCTTGGGCGTCTTGTAGCGCCCAAGCGCCGTGGTGCAAAAGTCGCGCAGCGCGGGCTCGTCCGCCGTATGGCCTTCGCGCAGCACCACGCAGACCATGATGTCTTGGCCGTAGTGCGCATCTGCAATACCTACGGCGGCGGCGTCCAGCACAGCGGGGTGGCGAAGGAGCGCCTCGTCAATCTCGCGCGGGGCGATGTTTTCGCCACCCTTGATGATGAGTTCTTTGATGCGCCCGGTGACAAAGAAAAAGCCATCGCTGTCGCGGTGGCCCAGGTCGCCGGTGCGCAGCCAGCCGTCGGGGGTAAAGCTCGCAGCCGTGGCGGCCTCATTTTTGTAATAGCCGCGCATTACCTGCGGGCCGCGAATGGCGATCTCGCCGGTCGTGCCGTCGGGCACGCTCTGCAGCGCGGCGTCAATCACCCGCGCCTCGCAGCCCGAGGCCCGGCCCACGGCGCCGAGCTTGCGGGCAGTGGGTTGCAAGGGGTTAGAAAAGGCTGGCGCCACGGTTTCGGTCAGGCCCATGGTCTCGATGATGCCGATGCCAAACTGGGTCTCAAACGCGCGCAAATGAGTGGGCGGCAGCGCGGCCGATGCGCTGCGGCAAAAGCGGATGGCCGACACATCGGCCTGTGGCGCGGCGCCTTCAAGCAAATACGAAATCATGGTGGGCACCACGTTGATCCAGGTGCAGCGCGACTGCGTGGCCTGCTGCCAAAAGGCACCTGCCGAAAACCGGGGCGGCATGGCCAGGCTGCCGCCGTGGGCCAGGGGCGCGAGCATGGTCACGGCAAAGGCGTTGATGTGGTACAGCGGCAGCACGGCCAGCACCCGGTCGCGCGGCAAGAGCGCGTGCTCGGTGCTGATGGACAAGGCGTTGGCCGCCAGGTTGGCCTGCGTGAGCATGACGCCTTTGGGCACGCCGGTGGTGCCCGAGGTGTACATGAGCAGGGCCAGCGCGTCGGGGCTGGGCTCAGGCACGTCGGTGGTGGCGCTGGGCAAGATGTCTTGCGCGGGGTCGAAATCGGGGCTGCACACCAAGAGTGCCACTGGGCGTGCCAGCGTGGCCAGCACGGCGCGCACGCGCTCGGCCCAGTCGGGGCTGGCGACCACGAGTTTGCAGTCGCTGTGCTCCAGCACATAGGCCATTTGCGTGGCGCTGCTGAGCAGGTTGACCGGGTTCACGCACCAGCCGCCGTGCAGCGCGCCCACCAAGAGGCGCAAGGTGTTCAGGCCATTGGGCATGACCAGGGACACGGTGTCGCCCGGCTGCAAGCCTTGGCTCAACAAGAGCGTGGCCCCCTGGCGGCAGCTGCGCGCCAGCTCGGCAAAGCTGATTTGCGCGGGCGCCTGCGTAGACGGGGCAAGGGCGGTCGGGTCAGCGGGCACCGCCAGCGCATACACCGCCGCCGGGCGCACCAGCGCCTGGTGTTCGAGCAGCGCACGCACGGTGCGCGGTACGCTAGGGCGGATCATGCGCGGCCGAACTTGGCAAAGTAGCTGCCAAAAATCGCCTCTTCCGTGGGCATGCGCTCTGCAATCGGGCGCGAGATGCGGGTGATGTTCAGGTAGTGCCGGTAGTTCATGTTGTCAGAGAAATTGTTTTTGCCCCAGGTGCCGCAGCCCATGGACAGCGAAAACGGCAGGCCGTTGTCAAAGCTGCCACCCGTGGCAATGCAATGCGCCTGGTCCACGATCACGCGGCTGACCGGCAGCTCTTGGCCCAAGCGCAGCGCGCGCGCGGGCAGGGCGCTGTGCAAACCGACCGAGTGGCCGGCGCCTTGGTGCATGTAAATGCGCTCAACCAGCGCAATAGCCGCGTCAAAGTCTGCCGCGCCATAGAGCGTGAGCACGGGGCAAAGTTTTTCGCCGGAGAAAGGATGGTTGTCGCCCACGCCCTCTTCTTCGACCAGCAAGATGCGGGGCTTGAGCGCCGCGACATCCAAGAGGCCTGCGCGCTGGGCCACCACGGTGGCGTTTTGGCCGATCACGGCTGGCGAGAGTTTGCCGTCCGGCCACATCACGGCCTGCAAAGCCTGCTTTTGTGCGGAGGTGAGCAGCACCGCGCCTTGGGCTTGCAAGGCGGCTATTGCCGCAGCGCGCACGGCGGCCAGCAGCACCAGGCTGTTCTCGGACGAGCAGCTGGTGGCGTTGTCAAAGGTTTTGGACCGCAATATGCGCTCGGCCGCCAGCGCCAGGTCGGCGGTCTCGTCCACGATGCCTGCCACGTTACCTGCGCCCACGCCAAAGGCGGGCGTGCCACTGGCATAGGCTGCGCGCACATTGGCCTGCGAACCGGTGGCCACCACCAAATCGCAGGCGGCCATGAGCGCATAGGTAGCGGCTTTGCTGATGGGCGCAGGCAGCAGTTGCACCAGGTCGCGCGGGGCGCCAATGCGGTCAAACTCGGCGTAGATGTGCTCAAGCAAGCGCGCGCTGGTGGCCCAGCCCTTGGGCGACGGCGCCACAATCACCGCGTTGCGGCCCTTGAGCGCGTTGATGATTTTGTTGGCCGGTGTGGCCGCCGGGTTGGTGGACGGCGTAATGGCGCAGACCACGCCCACCGGGCGGGCAATCTCGGTAATGCCGGTGGCCGCGTCCTCGTGGATCACGCCCACCGATTTGGCGCCTTGCAGGTCGCGCAGCAGGCCAAAGGTCTTGCGGTAGTTTTTGCGCACCTTGTC
>CAMDHS010000238.1 GCA_945898115.1 Comamonas sp. lk | reverse complement strand
TCGGCCAGCGCTTCGTCCACCTCGCCAATGTCGGCGCGCAAGCGCATGAAGTCAAACGCAGCCCTAAAGCGCTCTTGCTGCACCAGGCCAAAAGGCGCGCTGCCTACGCGTTTTTCGAAGCGGGGCTGCATCATCCAAATCTCGCGCATATCGCCTGCGAGCTTGCCCCGGCCCGACACGTCGCCAATGCGGGCGTTGAACACGTCGTCAATCGCGTCTTGCAGCGCGGGGTGCGAGTGCTGGCGCTGGTTCAGGCGTGCAGCCCAGCCGTCACGCACATCGGCCCACAACACACAGGCCAGCAAAAAGCTGGGCGCTACGGGCTTGCCTTCGCCCACGCGGCGGTCGGTGTCTTGCAAGGCGGCGTTCACAAAAGGCGACTCGGCGCGCTCCACCACCACGTCGAGCAGCGGGTAAATGCCGCGCGCCAGACCGAGCTTGCGCAACTGCGCAATGGACGCCAGCGCGTGGCCGGTTTGCAGCAGCTTGAGCATTTCGTCAAACAGGCGGCTTTGTGGCACGTCGGCCAAAAGCGGCAGGCATTTGGCAATGGGCGCGGCGGTTTTGGGGTCGAGTTTGAAGCCCAGCGCGCTGAGCTTGGCGCCAAAGCGCACGGCGCGGATGATGCGCACAGGGTCTTCCCGGTAGCGCACTGCCGCGTCGCCAATCATGCGCAGGGTGTGGTTTTTGGCGTCTTTGAGGCCCTGGTGGTAATCGACCACGATTTGCGTGGCCGGGTCGTAATACATGGCGTTGATGGTGAAGTCGCGGCGAACCGCGTCTTCTTCTTGCGGGCCCCAGACGTTGTCGCGCAGCACGCGACCGGTCGAATCCACGGCGTGTTTCATGCCGGCCAATTCGCTTTTGCTGGTTTTCTCGTTGCCGGCCACCTGTTCAGCCGCCGCGTTGTCCAGGTAAGCGCGGAAGGTGGAGACTTCAATCACCTCGTGCTCGCGCCCACGGCCATAGACCACGTGCACGATGCGAAAGCGCCGCCCGATGATGAAAGCGCGGCGAAACAGGCCTTTGACTTGCTCGGGCGTGGCGTCGGTGGCCACATCAAAGTCTTTGGGGCGCAGGCCAAGCAGCAGGTCGCGCACGGCGCCGCCCACGATATAGGCCACAAAACCGGCCTCTTGCAGGGTGCGCACCACGTTGACGGCGCGGTCGTCCACCAGGCTCACGTCAATGCCATGGCTGCTAACGGGGACTTCGACCCGTTTGCCAAAGTTGGGTTTGCCTGCGCCTGCGGCGCCGCTGCCGGGCAATCCGAGCAGTTTGCTGATGAATTTTTTGATCATATTTCCTTGTGGCGCATTCGCTGCCTTGGCAGCGTGCAAACCCGGCGGGGCCAGGGACTGGCGCCTAGTTGAAGAGTTCGAGTATGCGCCATCCGCGCGCCTGGGCGATGGCACGCAGCGGATCGTCGGGGTTGGTGGCGACCGGCACATTGGCTTTTTCCAAGAGCGGAAGGTCGTTTATCGAGTCGGAATAAAAGGTGCTGTGCACATCGCTCCAGCCCAAGCTGCGCGCGGCCAGCCAGGCCTCAACGCGCAGCACCTTGCCCTCGCGAAAGCTAGGAATGCCCCGCACCTCGCCGGTAAACCAGCCGCTGCCGCCGGGCGTGTTGTCGCGTTCCAGGTCCACGGCCATGAGCTCGTCGGCGCCCAGGGCCTGGGCGATCGGGCGGGTCACAAACTCATTGGTGGCGGTGACCACAATTACGGTAGCGCCCTCGTCCTTGTGCTGCTGCACCAGTTGCATCGCTTGCGGTGTGAGCGCGGGCTGCACGATGGTGCGCATGTAGTCGGCGTGGGCCTCTTGGCTCAAGGCTTCCCCCTGGCGCACAAACGCGGCTGTAGCAAAGCGGGCGTAGGCATAAATATCGAGCGTACCGGCCTTGTACTGCGTATAAAACGCGTCGTTCTGACGGGTAAATTCAACCAAATCGGTCCAGCCCCGGGCGGCCGTGAACTGGCCCCAGGTGTAGTCGGAATCAATAGGCAACAGGGTATGGTCCAGGTCAAACAGGGCCAATTTCGGCAAGCTCATGCGTTCTCCAGCATAGATTTCACAAGGGGAATGGTAAGTGCGCGCTGGGTTTGCAAGGCGTAGCGGTCCAAGCCGTCCAGCAGTTGCATCAGGCTACCCAGGTCACGGCTAAAGCGACGCAGGGTGAAATCCATCACCTCCTCACTCAAGACCAGGCCGCGCGCGTCGGCCACTTGGCGCAGCACGGCGCGGCTTTGCGTCTCATCGAGCAGTTGCAGTCCCAGCACATGGCCCCAGCCCAGGCGGGTGCGCAGGTCTTCGCGCAGCGCAAGGTCTACCGGCGCCAGGCGGCCAGCGGCCAGCACCGGGCGCTGCAGGGTGTGGGCCTGCACAAACCAGCTAAAGGCGGTGTGCTGCAACGCGTCGGCGTACAAGTGCACATCGTCCATCACCACGGCGGACCAAGATTCGTCAAAGGCGGGGGGCTCTTGGGTATCAGAATCCAGGTAGCCCACGTTGTGGCCCTGGGCGCGCAGACCGGCCACTGCGGCTTGTAATAAATGGGTTTTGCCGCTGCCCTCGGGGCCCCACACATAGGTGGGTGCACCATCTGGACGCAACACGTCGGAGGGCCCGCCATCTGGCCGCGCGGGCAGCCAATGCTGCAGGTGCGCCAGTGCGGCGGCGTTGGGGCCGGGGAAATAATTGTCCAGCGTGGGCGGAGTGCGCAGGCCGATGTCCAAGGCGATTTGCTGCATGGCGACCTTAAGGGCCAGGCCCCGGGCCTTGGTACAGGCCGCTGGCCAGGTAGCCCGAGCGCACCCGGCGCATCGCCACCAGCAACACCGCGCTGACGGGCAAGGCCACCAAAATGCCAATAAAACCAAACAACTGGCCAAAGGCCAGCAAGGAAAAAATCACCGCCAGCGGATGCAGGCCAATGCGCTCGCCCACCAGGCGCGGGGTCAGGAAAAAGCTTTCCACCAATTGTCCCAGGCCGTAGACCACAGCCACCATCAGCACGGCTTGCGCCGCGCCGCCGCTCGACGAAAACTCTAGCAAGCCAGCCAATAAGGCCAGCACCATGCCCAAGCCAAAACCCAGGTAAGGCACAAAAACCGCCAAACCGGTGAAGGCGCCAATCGGCAAGGCCAAATCGAGCCCAAACAGCGCCAGCCCCGCGCTGTAGTACACCGCCAGCACGCCCATCACCACCAGTTGGCCGCGCAGGTATTCGCCCAAGACCTGGTCGGACTCGGCCAGAAAGCTGTCAGAAGCGGCGCGCAGGCGCGGTGGAATCAGGGTTCGCAGGCTTTTCATGAAGTGCTGCCACTCCATCAGCAAATAAAACAGTGCTACTGGAATCAGCACCGCGTTGCCCAGCACCGCCATGGCCGCACTGCCGCCGAGCTTGACCGAGGCCAGCACCGAGCCCAGTGTGTCTTCAAAATTGGCGTTCAGGTAGGTCATCACAAAGGCTTTGATGCTGGGCAAGTCCAGGCTGAGCTTGAAGCCCATCTTGCGCAGCAGCGGCTGCAGGCTGGTGTTGATCTGGTCAAGCAGCACCGGCAACTGGTCGCGCATGAGGGGCATCTCTTTGACCAGAATCGGCACAATCATCAGCACCAGGCCCAGCGCCAGTAGCACAAACAGAAGTTCCACCAGCAGCACCGCCAGCACGCGCGGCAAGCGGCCCTGGAAGGCGGCGTCAAGCCGGTCCACCAGCGGCGTGAGCGCATAGGCCAGCACGCTGGCCGCGATAAATGGGGCCAACACCGGCGCCAATAACCACAGCATCAGCAGGAAAACACCGGCGATGGCAGCCCAACCGGCAAACCTTTTCTGCGAATCTGACATGGCGCCTCCTTGGAGCTTTGGGGTGAACCCTTAAAATCTGCCTTGATTCTATCGAGCCGGTCTTGCGCAGCAGCCCGGCGCGCCCCTTTCCAAGCCCCGACCCTGCAGCGCACGCGCGCCCATTTCAATGACCTCTTCCCTGCCCCCCTCTTCCACTCCCCTGTCGTACAAAGCCGCTGGCGTGGACATTGACGCGGGCGACGCGCTGATTGAGCGCATCAAGCCCCTGGCCAAAAAGACCATGCGCGAAGGCGTGTTGGCCGGCATTGGCGGTTTTGGCGCCCTGTTTGAGGTACCCAAACGCTACAAGGAGCCGGTGCTGGTCAGCGGCACCGACGGCGTGGGCACCAAGCTCAAACTCGCGTTCGAGTGGAATATGCACGACACCGTGGGCATTGACCTGGTGGCCATGAGCGTCAACGACGTGCTGGTGCAAGGCGCCGAGCCCCTGTTCTTTCTGGACTACTTTGCCTGCGGCAAGCTCGATGTAGACACGGCAGCCGCCGTGATTGGCGGCATTGCCAAGGGCTGCGAACTCTCAGGCTGCGCGCTGATCGGCGGCGAAACGGCTGAGATGCCCGGCATGTACCCCGCAGGCGAATACGACCTGGCCGGTTTTGCCGTGGGCGCGGTAGAAAAATCCAAGATTTTGACCGGCGCCGATGTGAAGCCTGGCGACGTGGTGCTGGGCCTGGCCTCGCACGGCGTGCATTCCAATGGCTTTAGCCTGGTGCGCAAATGCATCGAGCGCGCGGGCGCCACCTTACCCGCCACGCTAGACGGCAAGCCTTTCAAACAAGCGCTGATGGAGCCCACCCGCCTGTACGTCAAAAACGTGCTCGCCGCCCTGGCCGCGCACCCGCACAGCGATGCGGCAGGCGGCATCAAGGCCCTGGCCCACATCACCGGCGGCGGCCTGCTAGAAAACATTCCCCGTGTGCTTCCCGAAGGCTGCGCCGCTGTGCTCACCAAAGGCAGCTGGCCCCAAACCGAGCTCTTCGCCTGGCTGCAAGCCACAGCCGCCAT
>CAMDHS010000237.1 GCA_945898115.1 Comamonas sp. lk | reverse complement strand
GAGTCTTCGGCCAAGGCCAACGCCAACGGCCAGGGTCCGGCTTCTATATCTGCTGTGATGAGTTCTGCGTCAGGCAGGCGCGCGCGCGCTGCTGCCGTGTCGCGGTCCACGCCGGTGACCGGATGGCCGCGCTGGGCAAACCAAGCCAGATGGCGGCCGCCGCCACAGGCGATGTCGAGCACGCTGGCGCCGGGCGCAGCCAAGTGCGACCAGCGCACCACCCAGGGCGAGGGCGCATCTGGGTAGTTGGCGTGCGCGCGGTCAGCCGCTTTCTCGGGGTTGGCAGAGTTAGCGGGGTTTGACATCGTCTTTGAGGGCGTTGAGCGCCATGCGTTCGACCGCAGCGGGCCACAGAAGTTTGAGAAAACGGCCAACCTTGCCGGGCGCTGTCATCACTACTTCGCGCTGGCGCTGCTGCATGCCGCGCAGTATGAGCGAGGCGCATTCCTCCACGCCCATGGCATTGTCTTCTTTGAGGCCGCTCGATCCTGCGGCCTGGCCTGCGGCGTTTAGGCCGTGGCTGCGGATATTGGTCAGCACCACGCCGGGGTAGGCGGTGGTGACGCTCACGCCCGCGCCCACCAGTTCGGCGCGCAGGGCTTCAAAAAATCCGGTCATGGCAAATTTGGACGCGCTGTAGGCGGTGCGCCCCGGCACGCCAATCAGACCGGCCAGAGACGACACCGCCACGATGCGCCCCCGGCTAGCCTGCAAATGCGGTAGAGCGGCGTGGGTGCACCAAACACTGCCCCATAGATTGATGCGCATGAGCTGCTCGTACCAGCCCAGGTCGTCCGTCCGCACCTGGACAAACAGCGCTTGGGCAGAAATGCCAGCGTTGTTGATCAGGCCGTCAATGCGGCCAAATCGTTCCATGGCGCTGGCGATCAGCGCCTGGCACTGCGCTTGCGCCGAAACGTCAGTGGGTACCACCAAACACTGAGTGCCCAGCGCCTCGCACTGGGCGGCGACGGTTTGCAAGGTGCTAGCGGTGCGTGCAGCCAGCACCAGTCGCAGGCTTGCGCCATGCTGGCGGGCGAGTTGGCGCGCCATTTCAGCGCCGATGCCGTCGGAGGCGCCGGTAATGACAATGACCTGGGCGGGAGAAGCGGTGTTGCTCATGGCGACGAACCTTGTAAAAACATTAAAAGCAAGACCACAGTTCGTTGGCCATTTGCAGCATGAAATCGGGGCGGGAATACAGGCCAAACACCAGCACCAGCACGGTGGCGGCCAGCGCCATCGCCAGGCCGGAGGCCAGTCTGCTTCGCCAATTGCGTTGCGGTGCGCTCATGGCGAGGTCAAGCGGCGGCGGGTGCCAGGCGCGGTGCGCGTTCAATCGCCGCTTCCCTGACCGGCAAATTCACCAGTCCCGCAAACACGCCCAGCGCGATGGCGATGTACCAGACCAGGTCGTAGCTGCCGGTGCGGTCATACATAAAGCCGCCCAGCCAGACGCCCAAAAACGAGCCAATCTGGTGGCTCAAAAACACAAAACCGCTAAGCATGGACAGATGCGCCACGCCAAAAATCTGCGCAATGGCCGCGTTGGTGGGCGGCACGGTGGACAGCCACAGCACGCCCATCACCGCCGAGAAAACATAAACGCTGGCCGGCGACAGCGGCGCCCAGATGAAGATGCCAATCACCACCGCGCGGGCAAAGTAGATAAAGGCCAGGATGAAGCGCTTTTCAAAGCGCTGGCCCAAAGCCCCGGCGGCGTAGGTGCCGACCACGTTGAACAAACCTATGAGCGCCAGTGCATAACTGGCCACCTGGGGCGACAAACCGTGGTCTTTGAGGTAGCTGGGCATGTGCACGCCAATAAAAACCACCTGAAAACCACAGACAAAGTAGCCGGCCATCAGCAACTGAAAACTGCGGTAGCCAAAGGCTTCCCGCAGCGCCTGAAAAATGCTTTGTTCACGTGGCGTGCTGGCGTGGTCGCCCGCCAGATGCGGTTCGCGCAAGCCCCAGGCCAAGGGCGCGATCAGCAATGCCGCCATCCCCAGGGCGCTCAGCGCCTCTTGCCAGCCCAGCGAACTGATGAGATGCCCCTCCAAAGGCACCATCAGAAATTGGCCGAACGAGCCGGCCGCCGCCGTCACGCCCATGGCCCATGACCGGCGCTCGGCGGGCACATTGCGTCCGATCACTCCGTAAACGACGGCGTAGGTGGTGCCGGCTTGGGCTACCCCCACCATCACGCCGGTCGACAGCATCAAGAGCAGCGGAGTGTCCGCATGCGCCATGCCCACCAGGCCCAGTGCGTAGATGAGCGCACCCAGCACCAGCACGCGAAAGGCGCCAAACCGGTCTGCCACCATGCCGGCAAAAATGCCGGCGATACCCCAGGAAATGTTCTGGATGGCAATGGCTAGGGCATAAGTCTCGCGTGGCCACTCACGGGTTTGGGTCAGCGGCTGCAACCACAGCCCAAAGCCGTGGCGAATGCCCATCGACAAGGCGACGATGGCGGCGCCGCAGGCCAGCACCTGAAAAACGGATAGGGGCGGGCGGTCAGGATGGAAGCTTTGCATCTCCCAAATATAGCCAATGTGGGACCTTCGCCCCGTCGCCTTCGCGTAATGGACTTCAAATTGCGCACGCACCCACACCGCAGCGCCAGGTTGGCAGCGGTGTCGATCGCCCATGGAACGCAGCCGCGTCTTGCGCAAGGCCTGGCGCGGTTAAACTGTTTATTCATACAGCTATTGATGCCTTGCGCGTCTACAATCATCCGCTATGTCTGTTAAACCTTCCTCTGCCACCGCCGCGCCTGTTGGATATTCCGAGGCCTCCATCCGTGTCCTCAAGGGGCTTGAACCCGTCAAGCAGCGCCCTGGCATGTACACCCGCACCGACAACCCGCTGCACGTGATCCAAGAAGTGCTGGACAACGCCGCCGACGAGGCCCTGGCCGGTCACGGTAAGAAAATCAAGGTCGCGCTGCACGCTGACGGCTCGGTGACCATTGACGACGACGGCCGCGGTATTCCCTTTGGCATGCACCCGGAAGAACACGCACCGGTGATTGAGCTGGTATTCACCCGCCTGCACGCGGGTGGCAAGTTTGACAAGGGCAAGGGCGGCGCCTACAGCTTTTCGGGCGGTCTGCACGGCGTGGGCGTGAGCGTGACCAACGCCTTGGGCAAACGCCTGGAAGCCACCAGCTACCGCGAAGGCTCGGTAGCACGCATCGTGTTTGAAGGGGGCGATGTGACCGAGGCCCTGCAAGTGCGCAAAGCCGGTGAGGGCGACCGCAAGTCCGGCACCACCGTGCGCGTCTGGCCTGACGCCAAATACTTTGAATCCGCCGCGCTGCCCATGGCCGAACTCACCCACCTGCTGCGCAGCAAGGCGGTGCTTATGCCGGGTGTGACGGTTTCGCTGTGGAACGAAAAAACCAAAGACACGCAAACCTGGCTGTACAAAGGCGGCTTGGGCGACTATCTGATGCAGTCGCTGCAAGGCGAACCGGTGATTCCGCTATTCAACGGCGAAGGCTTTGCGGACAACCAACACGACAGTTTTGCCGAAGGCGAGGGCGCCATGTGGTGCGTGGCCTTTACCGAAGACGGCGCCAATGTGCGCGAGAGCTACGTCAACCTGATTCCCACCAGCGCGGGCGGCACGCACGAAAGCGGTCTGCGCGACGGGCTATTTACGGCGGTAAAAAGCTTTATTGACATGCACAGCCTGCTGCCCAAGGGCGTCAAGCTCATGCCCGAAGACGTGTTTGCCCGCGCCAGCTATGTGCTCTCAGCCAAGGTGTTGGACCCGCAGTTTCAGGGGCAGATCAAGGAGCGGCTCAATTCGCGTGACGCGGTGCGGCTGGTGTCAAGCTTTGTGCGTCCGGCGCTTGAGCTGTGGCTTAACCAGCATGTGGACTACGGCAAAAAGCTGGCCGAGTTGGCCATCAAGGCCGCGCAGACCCGCCAGCGCGCTGGCCAAAAAGTGGAAAAGCGCAAGAGCTCGGGCGTGGCAGTGTTGCCCGGCAAACTGACCGACTGCGAAAGCCGCGATCTGGCCTACAACGAGGTGTTTCTGGTGGAAGGTGACTCGGCCGGCGGCAGCGCCAAGATGGGCCGCGACAAGGAAAGCCAAGCCGTTTTGCCTCTGCGCGGCAAGGTGCTAAACACCTGGGAAGTGGACCGCGACCGCTTGTTTGCCAACACTGAAATCCACGATATTTCGGTGGCCATCGGCGTAGACCCACACGGCCCCAATGACACGCCCGACATGAGCGGCCTGCGCTACGGCAAGGTATGCATCCTGAGCGACGCAGACGTGGACGGCTCGCACATCCAGGTGCTGCTTCTCACGCTGTTCTTTAGGCACTTTCCCAAGCTGATCGAAACCGGCCACGTGTTTGTGGCGCGCCCCCCGCTGTTTCGGGTGGACGCACCGGCCCGTGGCAAAAAACCCGCCTCCAAAGCCTATGCGCTGGACGAGGGCGAACTCACTGCCATTTTGGACAAGCTGCGCAAAGAAGGTGTGCGCGAAGGCGCCTGGAGCATCAGTCGATTCAAGGGCCTGGGCGAGATGAACGCCGAGCAGTTGTGGGACACCACCCTGAACCCCGACACGCGTCGTTTGCTGCCGGTGATGCTGGGTGCCATCGATTTCGGCCAGACCGAAGCGCTAATCACCAAGCTTATGGGCAAGGGTGAGGCGGCGGCGCGGCGCGAACTGATGGAAATCCACGGGGATTCGGTTGAGATTGATGTCTGATTTCTTGCCGTATTTGCGTCTGTTGGACTTCGCTCGGCTTGGGTTTTTTCGCTCGGGCACAGGACGGGGTACCGGCGGGGGCCTCATGGTGGGGTACCACAAATCGGCCCCCGCCGGTACCCCATCCTGTGCCGGTGTAGGTGCGCGTGGCGGTTTAAATTTCCCCGTTCACCAAG
>CAMDHS010000236.1 GCA_945898115.1 Comamonas sp. lk | reverse complement strand
GCCGAGTTGGATTACCTCATGCATTCGCAGGCGGGCTTGCGGTCGATTGCTGAGAACTACGTCGGCTTGCCGCTGAACTTCGGTAGTGCGGCCGCCTAAACCCAATCCCTTTTTTGAAGGACAAGCACCCATGATCATCGACGTGCACGGCCACTACACCACCGCACCCAAGGCGCTGGAGACTTGGCGTAAGCAGCAAATCGCCGGTATCCAGGACGCGGCGCTCATGCCCAAGGTGTCTGACCTGAAAATCAGCGACGACGAACTGCGCGAGTCGATTGAACTCAACCAGCTGGCCAAAATGCGCGAGCGCGGCAGCGACCTGACGGTCTTTAGCCCACGCGCGAGCTTTATGGCCCACCACATTGGTGACTTTCAGGTTTCGGCCACCTGGGCTGCGATTTGCAACGAGCTGTGCTTTCGGGTGGCGCAGCTGTTCCCTGATTCCTTCATTCCGGCGGCCATGCTGCCGCAGTCGCCCGGCGTGGACCCGGCCACGTCCATACCCGAGCTGGTGAAATGCGTGGAGCAGTATGGCAACGTCGGCATCAACCTCAACCCCGATCCTTCGGGCGGCCACTGGACTTCGCCGCCCTTGAGCGACCGCCAGTGGTACCCGATTTACGAGAAGATGGTGGAGTACGACATCCCCGCCATGATCCACGTGAGCACCAGTTGCAACGCCTGCTTTCACACCACGGGCGCGCATTACCTCAACGCCGACACCACGGCCTTTATGCAGTGCCTGACCAGCGATTTGTTCAAAGACTTCCCGACCCTGAAGTTTTTGATTCCCCACGGCGGCGGCGCCGTGCCTTACCACTGGGGCCGCTTTCGGGGCCTGGCGCAAGAACTCAAAAAGCCTTTGCTGCAAGACCATTTGCTCAAGAACATCTTCTTTGACACCTGCGTCTACCACCAGCCGGGCATCGACCTGCTGACCAAGGTCATCCCGGTGGACAACATCTTGTTTGCCAGCGAAATGATTGGCGCGGTGCGCGGTATTGACCCCGAGACCGGCCACTACTTTGACGACACCAAGCGCTATATCGAAAACTCCACCCAGCTCAGCGCCGCGCAGCGCCACCAGATTTACGAGGGCAACGCCCGGCGCGTGTTTCCGCGCCTGGACGCAGCCCTCAAAGCAAAAGGACTTTAAGCATGAGCACTCTTGGCATTGTCAAACGCAATATCACCCGCGCCGACGCCGCAGCGGTTGAAAAACTGGGCCGCTTTGGCGTGGCCACCATCCACGAGGCCATGGGCCGCCTGGGGCTGATGAAGCCGTATATGCGCCCGGTTTACCGTGGCGCCCGCATCTGCGGCACAGCGGTGACCGTGCTGCTGCAGCCCGGCGACAACTGGATGATGCACGTGGCCGCCGAGCAGATTCAGCCCGGCGACGTGGTGGTGGCTGCCTGCACCACCGACAACGAGGACGGTTTTTTTGGCGACCTGCTGGCCACCAGCTTTCAGGCGCGCGGGGCGCGCGGTCTCATCATTGACGGCGGCGTGCGCGACGTGGACGAGTTGGAACGCATGGGTTTTCCGGTGTTCAGCAAAGCGATTCACGCCAAGGGCACGATCAAGGCCACACTGGGCTCGGTCAACGTGACCGTGGTGTGCGCGGGCGCCATCGTCCACCCTGGCGACGTGGTGGTGGCCGATGTGGACGGTGTGGTGGTGGTGCCCGCCGCACAGGCCCAAGCCGTGGCCGATGCCGCTGAAAAGCGCGAGAGCTTTGAAGGCGAAAAGCGCGCCAAACTGGCCTCTGGCGTGCTGGGCTTGGACATGTACAAGATGCGCGAACCATTAGCGGCGGCGGGTCTGAAATACATCGACTGAAGTAACGCAGGCTTGGCGGCTCGCGCGCTGGGATGGGGCGATTTCTGTCCGCAGGACAGCATGAGCCACAGCACAGTGCGTGGGCCACCAAGCCGGACCACAATGCGCACAAGCACCTCTTGCCTACGTTTTCTAAACGCCCCTTTATGACAAAACCCACTTCCGGCGATTTCACTAAAACCCCAGGCTGGCTGGACTGGTACAGCGGCCCCAGTAAGCCGCGCTTTCAAGTGCCTGCGGGCAGCGTGGATGCGCATTGCCACGTGTTTGGTCCGGGCGCGGAGTTTCCTTATGCGCCCGAGCGCAAATACACGCCGTGCGACGCCACCAAAGACCAACTCTTTGCGCTGCGCGACCATCTGGGCTTTGCCCGCAATGTGATCGTGCAAGCCACCTGCCACGGCGCCGACAACCGGGCGATGGTCGATGCTTTGCTGCACTCGGGCGGCATGGCGCGCGGCGTGGCCACGGTCAAGCGCAGTATGAGCGACGCCGAGCTGCAAGCCATGCACGATGCCGGCGTTCGCGGCGTACGCTTTAACTTTGTCAAACGCCTTGTGGACTTCACGCCCAAGGACGAGCTGCTCGAGATCGCCCAGCGCATCCAGGCCTGGGGCTGGCATGTGGTGATTTACTTCGAAGCCGTGGACTTGCCCGAGCTGTGGGACTTCTTTACCGCGCTGCCCACCACGGTGGTGGTGGATCACATGGGCCGGCCCGATGTGTCGCTGCCCCTGAACGGGCCGCAATTTGCGCTGTTTCAAAAGTTTATGCGCGAGCACCCCAATGTCTGGAGCAAGGTGAGCTGCCCCGAGCGCCTGAGCGTGACTGGCCCCAAAGCGCTGGACAGCGAACAAAACGCGTACCGCGACGTCATCCCCTTTGCCCGCGCGATCGTGGAAGAATTTCCGGACCGCGTGCTCTGGGGCACCGACTGGCCGCACCCCAATTTGAAAGACCACATGCCCGACGACGGCTTGCTGGTGGACTTCATTCCCCACATTGCCACCACGCCCGCGCTGCAGCGCAAGCTGCTGGTGGACAACCCGATGCGTTTGTACTGGAACCAGGAGTAGCCATGGCTTTGGAAAAGAATTATCTGGACGTACCCGGCACCATCATTTTTGATGCCGAACAATCCCGCAAGGGCTACCACCTGAACCAGTTTTGCATGTCGCTCATGAAGGCCGCCAACCGTGAACGCTTCAAGGCTGATGAGCGTGCTTATCTGGACGCGTGGCCGATGACGGAAGAGCAAAAACTCGCCGTGCTGTCGCGCGACCTGAACCGCTGCATGGCCAGTGGCGGCAACATCTATTTTCTGGCCAAGATTGGCGCCACCGACGGCAAGAGCTTCCAGCAAATGGCCGGCTCCATGACTGGCATGACCGAAGAGGAATACCGCAACATGATGATCGCTGGCGGCCGCTCCATAGAAGGCAACCGCTTTATTGGCGAAGACGGCAGCGCCCAGGCCCACCGCCAACCCCAGGGCTCGGCCCAGGGGCCAAAAACAGCAGGGCAATAAACATGGCACGCATTACCGCTTCCGTCTACACCTCGCATATTCCCGCCATTGGCGCCGCATTGGACCTGGGCAAAACCCAGGAGCCGTATTGGCAGCCGGTGTTCAAGGGTTACGAGGTTTCCAAAACCTGGATGCAGCACAACAAACCCGACGTCATTTTTTTGGTCTACAACGACCACGCCACCGCCTTTGACCTGGACTTCATCCCCACCTTCGCCATTGGCACGGCGGCCTCGTACGCACCCGCTGATGAAGGCTGGGGCCCGCGCCCAGTGCCCACGGTGATTGGCCACCCCGAGTTGTCTGCCCACATTGCGCACTCGGTGATTCAGCAAGACTTTGACCTCACCATCGTCAACAAAATGCCGGTGGACCACGGCCTGACCGTGCCGCTGTCTTTAATGTGCGGCCAGCCACCCGCGAACAACTTTGCTTGGCCTTGCCCGGTGATTCCTTTTGCGGTCAACGTGGTGCAGTACCCGGTGCCCAGCGGAGGGCGCTGCTTTGCACTGGGGCAGGCGATTCGCCGCGCGGTGGAGAGTTTTGACGAAGACCTGAACGTCCACATCTGGGGCACCGGCGGCATGAGCCACCAGTTGCAGGGGCCGCGTGCCGGTCTGATCAACAAGGCCTTTGACAACGCCTTTTTGGACCAGCTGATTGCCGACCCGGCGGCTGCGGCGCGCATACCGCACATCGACTATGTGCGCGAGGCCGGTAGCGAAGGCATTGAGCTTGTTATGTGGCTGATTGCCCGTGGCGCCATGGCCGACGTGGCCGGTGGCAAGCCGCCGCGCGTGGCGCACCGCTTCTACCATGTACCCGCCAGCAACACCGCAGTGGGCCATCTGATTTTGGAGAACACGTAAATGTCTAAAACCATCAAAGTCGCCCTGGCCGGCGCGGGTGCCTTTGGCATCAAACACCTCGACGGCATCCAGAATATCGAGGGCGTGCAAGTCGTCTCCTTGGTGGGCCGCGAGCTGGAAAAAACGCAAGAAGTCGCGCGCAAATACGGCATTGCCCATGTCAGCACCGATCTGGCAGACAGCCTGGCTTTGTCTGACGTGGACGCCGTGATTTTGTGCACGCCCACGCAAATGCACGCTTCGCAAACCCTGGCCTGCCTGCGCGCGGGCAAGCACGTGCAGGTAGAAATTCCGCTGGCTGACCGCTGGAGCGACGCGGCGGAAGTGGTCGATGTGGCGCAGCAAAAGGGTTTGGTGGCCATGTGCGGCCACACCCGGCGCTTTAACCCCAGCCACCAGTGGGTGCACCACAAGATTCAGGCGGGCGAATTCAACATCCAGCAAATGGACGTGCAAACCTATTTCTTTCGCCGCAGCAATATGAACGCGCTGGGCCAAGCGCGCAGTTGGACCGACCACCTGCTGTGGCACCATGCGGCGCACACGGTAGACCTGTTCGCCTACCAGGCGGGCAGCCCCATCGTCAAAGCCAACGCCTTGCAAGGCCCCATCCACCCGGCGCTGGGCATTGCCATGGACATGAGCATCCAGTTGCAGGCGGCCAACGGCGCCATT
>CAMDHS010000235.1 GCA_945898115.1 Comamonas sp. lk | reverse complement strand
ATCTGGTCGTAGGCTTTGGCCTGGCCGCCAAACTTGGCTGCCAACACGGTGGTGATGGCCGCAGTCAGCGTGGTTTTGCCGTGGTCAACGTGGCCAATGGTGCCCACATTGACGTGGGGCTTGGTACGTGCAAATTTTTCTTTTCCCATTTTCAAACTCCGAAAAGTGATGAGGTCAAACTACAAAAAACGACGCGTGCACGCTGCCAAAACAGCCAGCAAGCACACAACAACTGTCAAACAATGGTGCCCATTGCGGGAATCGGACCCGCGACCTCTCCCTTACCAAGGGAGTGCTCTGCCACTGAGCCAAATGGGCGTTCGCACCTGCAAAAGCAGACCGACTAAAACTCAAAATAAGCCACTTGCGTGGAGCGGGGTAGGAGAATCGAACTCCTCGCTTTAGCTTGGAAGGCTAAGGTATTACCACTATACGAACCCCGCGTGACACCTCTACCGTCCGGCGTCAGCACAAAGGCTTGCACCGCACGTTCTACAAAATCATTCACTGGTGGAGATGGCTGGATTCGAACCAGCGTACTCGTAAGAGGGCAGATTTACAGTCTGCTGCCATTAACCACTCGGCCACCTCTCCAAACGTGAGCCCGTGATTATGCCATGAAGTTGGCTCCCGATGGGGCTTTAGCCTTCGGGGTCACGGATTTTGACTCGTTTACCAAGCCAAAGGCGCCAGCCCCTGCGCCTTGCGCCAGGCCTGGGCCTGCGAAAAGTGGGCGCAGCCCAAAAAAGGAAGGGGCGGGCGCAGGGCAGACAAGGGCGACGGATGGTTGGCGCAGAGCACCAGATGCCGCGTTTGGTCCACCAGCGCACGCTTGGCCTGGGCGGGTGCGCCCCAGAACATGAAAACCACGCGCTGGTGGCCTTGAGAGACACGGGCGATGAGGGCGTCGGTCAAAACCTCCCAGCCCTTGCCCCGGTGGCTGTGGGCCTCGCCCTCTTCCACCGTCAGGCAGGTATTGAGCAAAAGAGTGCCGTTTTTGGCCCAGGCGACCAGACTGCCGCCAGGAATGGGCGCCGGGGGGAAGGGTCGCGCCAGGTCGCGCTGCATCTCTTTGAAAATATTGCGCAAGGACGGCGGCAACGGCACGCCTGGGGCCACCGAAAACGCCAATCCCTCGGCCTGGCCGCGCCCGTGGTAGGGGTCTTGGCCCAGGATGACCAGGCGCACGTCCTCGGGCGCTGTGAGCTCCAGCGCCCGCAGGGGCTGGAGCGGAAAAATCACCGCGCCGACCTGAAGGCGCTGAGTCAAATAGGCCAGCAAGTCGGCGCCCGCGGGGCTTTGAAAAAACGCGTCCACTTGCGAGCGCCAGCCCGGCGCCACCGGCCAGTCTGCCGGGTCTGCCGCCTGCAACTGGCTGGCGGCAAAGTCCTCGGGGAACAGCGTCACCGCTTCAGCCAAACAGCGCCGAGAGCGCTTCTCCGGGCTCGGGAGCGCGCATGAAGGCCTCGCCCACCAAAAAGGCGCTTACGCCGGCTGCGCCTAAGCGCAGCACGTCGTCGCGGGTCTGGATGCCGCTCTCGGTCACCAAGATGCGGTCTGCGGGCACCAGGGCGCGCAAGGCCAGCGTGGTGTCCAGGGACACCTCGAAGGTTTGGAGGTTGCGGTTGTTGATGCCCATCAAAGGGGTTTTAAGGCGCAGGGCGCGCTCGAGCTCCGGCTGGTCATGCACTTCTACCAATACCGCCATGTCCAGACTGCGGGCAATTGCCTCAAAGTCCGCCATTTGCGCGTCGTCCAGGCAGGACGCGATCAGCAGCACCGCGTCCGCACCCATGGCGCGCGACTCGAAGATTTGGTAGGCGTCCACCATGAAGTCCTTGCGCAGCACCGGCAACTGGCACGACGCGCGCGCCTGCTTCAAATAATCGACGTTGCCCTGGAAAAACTGCACGTCGGTTAGCACCGACAGGCAGGCTGCGCCGTGTTCGGCATAGCTTTGGGCAATGTCAGCGGGGATGAACTCAGCGCGCAGCACGCCCTTGGACGGGCTGGCTTTTTTGACCTCGGCAATCACGGCGGGCAAACCGGCGGTGATTTTGGCGCGTAAGGCGCCGACAAAGTCGCGGGTCAGGACGCGCGATTCGGCGTCGGCACGCACTATTTCGAGCGGCTTGCGCTTTTGCGCAGCGGCCACTTCCTGGTGCTTGACGGCTACGATTTTGTCCAGAATATCACTCATGTTTTCTCGTCCTAAAAGGCAAATTAGCGGGGTTTGGGTGGCCCACGGGCGCTCAGGAAGCCAAGGTTTTAGCCAAGTCCACCAGGGCCTCCATCTTGGCCTTGGCCGCGCCCGACTCTATGGCTGCGCGCGCCAGCGCCACGCCAGCCACCATGGTGGGCGCCACATTGGCGGCGTACAAGGCCACGCCGGCGTTGAGTGCCACTATGTCTTTGGCAGGGCCCGCCTGGTTGTCGAGCACGCCGCGCAGCATGGCCATGGATTGCTCGGCGGTTTCCACCCGCAGGGCGCGGTTGCTGGACATGACCAAGCCGAAGTCTTCGGGGTGAATTTCGTACTCGGTGATCTCGCCGTCTTTGAGTTCGCCCACCAGAGTGGCGGCGCCCAGACTCACCTCGTCCAGGCCGTCACGGCCATAGACCACGACAGCGTGTTCGGCGCCCAGTCGCTGCAAGGCGCGCACCTGGATGCCTACCAGGTCGGCATGAAAAACGCCCATCAAAATGTTGGGTGCGCCCGCCGGATTGGTCAGCGGGCCCAGGATGTTGAAGATGGTTTTGATTCCAAGCTCACGGCGCACCGGGCCCACATTTTTCATGGCCGGATGGTGGTTGGGTGCGAACATAAAACCCACGCCTTGTTCGGCGATGCACTGGGCTATTTGAGCGGGCGTCAAGTTGATGTTCAGGCCCAAGGCTTCGAGCACGTCGGCGCTGCCGCTCTTGCTGCTGACGCTGCGCCCGCCGTGCTTGCTGACTTTGGCGCCAGCAGCGGCCGCCACAAACATGGCGCAGGTAGAGATATTGAAGGTGTGCGAACCGTCGCCGCCGGTGCCCACAATGTCCACCAAGTGCGTCTTGTCCGTCACCTCAACCTTGGTGGAAAACTCGCGCATCACTTGCGCAGCCGCGGTGATCTCGCCGATGGTTTCCTTCTTGACGCGCAAGCCGGTAATGAGTGCGGCCATCATCACCGGCGACATCTCGCCGGACATGATTTGGCGCATCAGGTGCAGCATTTCGTCGTGGAAGATTTCGCGGTGCTCGATGGTGCGCTGCAGCGCTTCTTGCGGGGTGATCTTGGAGGCGTGGGGCATGGTTTTTCCTTATGGCTGGGGCGCTGCGGTGAGCGCCAGTCTGATTCCGAATCCTACAAACAGGGCGCCGGCTGCGCGGTCAAGCCAGCGCAGGCTGCGCTGAACCAGGCCGCTGCGGCGCGCCAGAAAAGCGGCGGCTGCGGCCCAGGCCACATTCACCCACAGGCCGTTGAAAGTGAACAGCAAGCCCAGCAGCAAAAACGCCAAGGGTTTGTTGTCCATTTGCGGCGTGATGAACTGCGGCACAAAGGCCAGAAAAAACAGCGCCACCTTGGGGTTGAGCGCATTGGTCCAAAAGCCGCGCAAAAAGATGGGGCGGTAGGCGCTGGCGACTTGGGGCTGTGCGACATCGGCAGGCGCCGCGTCCAGTCTCACAAGGGCAGCGGGCCCGGCCCGCAACAGGCGCAGGCCCACGTACACCAGATAAGCCGCCCCCGCCCATTTGAGCAGCGCAAACGCCGTAGCGGACGCCGCCATCAGCGCGCTCACCCCCACGGCGGCGGCAAAAATATGCACAAAGCAACCCGCCGTAATACCCAACGCCGCCACCATGCCCGCGCGCGCGCCGCTGCGCAGCGCGTGGCTCACCACGTAGAGCACATCGGGCCCCGGTGTCAGGTTCAGCAGCAAGCCTGCGGCAATGAACAGCAGGAGTTGGTCGGTGGGCATCAGGCGCAGGCTCAATAGACGGCAGCGCGGCCAGCAATGGGTGCCGTGGAAGTGCTTGCGCCTTGGCTAAAAAACGCCTGAACCGCCTCCACCGCGCGGTCAATGCCGGCCGCGTCCACATCCAGGTGGGTGACAAAACGCAGGCCGATCAGGCCGGTGGCCAGCACGCCGCGCGCTTTCAGAAAGGCCAGCAAGTCCGGGCCCCGGCCATCGGCCACATCGACAAACACGATATTGGTTTGGGCCGAGCGCACTTGCAAACCGTCAATGCCTTGCAAGCCAAGCGCCAGGCGTTGCGCCAGGGCGTGGTCGTCGGCCAGGCGCTCTAGGTGATGCTCCAGCGCGTGGCTCGCTGCTGCGGCCAGCAAGCCCGTTTGGCGCATGCCGCCGCCGGCCATTTTGCGCACGCGGTGGGCGCGCGCAATCAGCTCTTTGCTGCCGCACAGGGCAGAACCCACGGGCGCGCCCAGGCCCTTGCTAAAGCAGACCGACACGCTGTCAAAGTGGCTGGTAATGCGCCGCGCCGCAGCCGCTACGGACTCACCCGGCTGGGCGCTGGCTGCAGCCGCGTTGAACAGGCGCGCGCCGTCCAGATGCGCGGCCAACCCGTGCTGCCGCGCTAGGGCCGTGGCCTGCGCCAGGTAGTCCATGGGCATGGGGTGGCCGTTCCAGGTGTTTTCTAGGCACAACAAGCGGGTGCGGGCGAAGGGGCAGTCGTCCGGTTTGATAGCGTTTGCAATGTCGGCCAGCGCCATTTGGCCTGCGGCGTTTCGCGCCAGCGGTTGGGGCTGGATGCTGCCCAGCACCGCTGCGCCCCCGCCCTCATAACGGTAGGTGTGCGCCGACTGGCCGACGATGTATTCGTCGCCGCGCTGGCAATGCGCCATCAGGCCGCACAAATTGCTTTGCGTGCCGGTGGGCATGAACAGCGCCGCCTCAAAGCCCAGCATGTCGGCGAC
>CAMDHS010000234.1 GCA_945898115.1 Comamonas sp. lk | reverse complement strand
CGCGCAGCATGGGCAGCGCGTCCAGGCCCCAGAACACCTTGTCGTCCACGGCATAACTCGGCACGCCAAACACGCCTTGGGCGATGGCGTCATCGGTATGGGCCTTGAGCTGATCGCGCACCTCGTCGCTGCTGGGGTCGCGCGCTGGGGCCAGTTCGGCAGTCAGAGCTTGCAGGCGCTGGACGTCGGCGGCGTCCAGACCGCCCTCCCACACATGGCGAAACAGGGTTTCGCAGACATAGCGATTGGGGTTGCCTTGCGGGTCGCTGGCCACGGCCAGGCGCAGCAAGCCCAGCGGATTGAAAGGATGGGCCGCAGGCAAATCAAGCCGCACGCCCTGGGCTTGCGCGAGCCATTGCGACTGGCGATACACCCATTCGCGCTTCATCGGAATCTCGGCGGGCCCCAATTGCTGCTTGGCCTTGAGCAGCCCGCCCAAAAACACCGGCTGGTAGCGCACGCCGTAGCTCAGTCCTTCCAGCGCCTGGGGCAGGGCCTTGAAGGCCAGGTAGGCGTAGGGCGAAATAAAGTCCAGAAAAAAGGTGATCTGCTTCACTTCAAAAACTCCAGCCGCTCGCCAATGCGCTGCCAAACCATACGTTTGTCCTGGTCGGTGTTGGTGGACCAGGCGCCTATTTCTTCGATGCTGCGCAGGCAGCCGATACACCAGCCAGTTTGCGCGTCCATCTGGCAGACCGAAATGCAGGGCGACGGCGGCGCATAGGGCGCGGCCAGCGCGTCGGGCAGGCGCGCGCTCAGCAAGCGCTGGTATTGGTTGGCCGGGTCGGGCTTGGCCCGGCGCTGGGGGCGCTCGGCGCGGGGCGATGAGTACGAAGGGGAATCAGGTGGCATTGCGGCGGTTCAAGAGGGCAGTGGCAGCGCGCGAGTTTGGCACACGCTGCAAATAGCCGCTGATAAAGGCGCTAGCGTCCAGCAGCCGCTCAAGGTCAATGCCGGTGTCAATGCCCATGCCGTGCAACATAAACACCACGTCTTCGGTGGCCACGTTGCCGGTGGCGCCCTTGGCATAAGGGCAGCCGCCCAGGCCAGCGACCGAGGTGTCAAAACTGGAAAGACCCAGCTCCAGCGCCGCCAGGGTGTTGGCCAGCGCCTGGCCATAGGTGTCATGAAAGTGGCCCGACACGGCGTCTAGCGGGTAATGGCGCAGCGCCGCTTCCAGCGCCAAGCGCACCTTGCGCGGCGTGCCCACGCCAATTGTGTCGGCCACGCCAATATGCTGCACGCCCATTTCGCGCATCAGGCGCGCCACCAGCGCCACACGCTCGGGCGCAATCTCGCCCTCATACGGGCAACCCAGCGCACAAGAAATGGCGCCGCGCACTGCCACGCCTTGGGCCAGCGCAGCCGCCACCACCGGGCGAAAGCGCTCCATGCTCTCGCTGATGCTGCAGTTGATGTTCTTCTGGCTAAAGGCCTCGCTGGCCGCGCCAAACACCACAATCTCGTCGGGCTGGCTGGCCAGCGCCGCTTCCAGCCCCTGCATATTGGGCGTGAGCACCGAATAACGCACGCCCGGTTTGCGCTGGATCCCCGCCATCACCTGCGCGTTGTCCGCCATTTGCGGCACCCATTTGGGGCTCACGAAGCTGGTGACTTCAATTTGCGTGAAGCCCGCTTCTTGCAGGCGCTGCACCAGTTCGACCTTGACGGCGGCGGGCACCGGCTGCTTTTCATTTTGCAGGCCGTCGCGGGGGCCGACTTCTAGGATGTTGACGTGGGAGGGAAGATTAATTTGATTCATCGTTATTTCAAGCTCATGTCGCATTCACCCCTCAATTCAACTGCATCAGCAGCGACATTGCTTTGGGAGTTCTTTTGTGATGACGCGAGAATTAAGGCAACAGTCGTGTCTGACCGTTTTCAAACCATGCTTCGTCAAACCCGTCACGCAGCAGGACGACCGTGGTTGACGCCAAACCGGCTTCACGGGCACGATTAAGGTACTTAGCCAGCGTGCTGGAGTCTTCGCTGATCAAGTGGCTGATGGACTCACAGTCGCATTGCGCCAAAAGCTTGAAGTCATCCTTCACACGCACACGGTCGTCGCCCGTATCTCGCGGCATCTGCCGAATGATCAAACCACAACGCATTGCGTGATCAATGTTGAATGGAAGGACTACAAAATTACGCAGCGGAAGATCGTTGATGGCCTGCTTGACCTGGAACTCAGAGACAACCACGGTTGATAGGTACATGGAAACCTGTCGGCGAGCACACTCTCTGTAGTACGCTACAGCGGTGACGTGATGAGGCCGAGTCGGGTCACTGAGACTGATCAAAAAACTGGTGTCCAGCAGCACACTGTTCACTGCTTGTCTCCGCGTAATTCGTCTACCCATGCTGTTGCGTTGGGCACGTCTTTCCACGCCACGGCGCCTCTGCGCGTCAAACGGGAGAAGGCCTCTTCATCAACCGCCGATGCGTGCTCAACGAATTCGACCAATCGGGCATTGCGTAACTCCCGAGTCAACACGTTGTATTCAGCCTTGATGCGTAGCATGGCCAGCTTGTACAAGCGGTTCACTGTGTCATTGCGCAAGACATCACGCTCGGTGGTGACCTTCAGGGTGCGTCCATCGGGCAACTTGATGTGGGCATTGGCCTTGGTCACACCGCCCAAGTCCTGAATTTCACCTCGAACGTATCGCTCAACCTGTACCCACTGGTCGGCATCATCAGCGCGATAGTCCGATTCAGCGTTAATTTCGATGGGTCTTTCCAGAAAGGGTGCCGATATGCGGTAAGACACTTGCTTGGATTGGCGGGACACTTTTTGCCACCGTTCCATGACGTCGCGGCGCCTGGCGTCAAGGCTATCCAGCAATTCGCCGACCAGCAAGGTTCGCAGATCACGGAACAAATTAGGCGCGGCCAACAAGGGAGCTGTTTCAATTGCCAGAGAGCCTTTGCGCACAGCAACCTCTAAAGAGTTGGTGTCCACTTCCTTGTCTTCACCACGCAAAAATGTCGCTACATCCGATGAGAAGCCCGCCAAATCACCCAATCGCACACGATCCGGCGTGGCTTCGAATCCGGCCGTGTTGTCTGTCAGAGCGATGGTGATGCGTTGGGCTTCCATAATTCAGAGCATTTTAGTCAAGTAGTGGGCATGGAAACTGCCCAGGTTAATTCGCCTCGCTGGCAGGGTACATCGACAAAAAGTCATCAAACAAAGTGGCCATCGCTTTGAACTGCGGATGTTCCGACAGGGTTTGGACATCAAACAGCCGACACGCCACTATGTCCTTGCGGGAGAAATAGTGCTTGTGTACCAGCATCTCACGAATCTGATCTTCCGGATTTTCGTATTCACGTTCCTGCAGCGGCACAGCACTGTCAATCAAAAATGTTTTCAAACACTGATGCAATAACGGCTTCATGTGCTCCTGGATAGCAGCTACTTGCACTAGGATGTCCGCTACTTTTTGATCCGCGTCACGCTGATCGTTGCAGATGATGAATCCATTGGCATGGGCCAATTTATTGCGCTCACCAACAAGCTCTGCAAAGGCACCAGTCTGCGCCTCATCACATCCGATGATGCGCAAGAACTTGAAAACCTCGCCTTCAGCGACCTTGTGAAAGGTAAATGGTGATGGTGCAGCATTCACATGCTTTTCGTTTTTTTGAAAAATGGTGGCATGCAAAAAATCGACGGGGCGCATCAGTCTGATTTGCCAAATTGAAAAGTACACAAAGCTCATGTAGAGCATGTGGTACGGCAGGAGCGCCATTTGGAATTGGCCGTTTACGTAATTGGAGTCAAAAGCATCCCACAAGAAAGTGATGTACTCCTGCTCACCCGGCTCCTTGAATGAGTTGGGCAAATAATCCAAGATGGCGTACGCATCATCCATGGACTAGCCCTCTTTTCCCCATACCCGATCAATCGCCACTTTGACCTTGGCCTCCATGCGCCGGATGAGTTCGCGGTTGGCGTTGACCAAAGCTTGCTCGGCTTCGATTTCGGCGACGATGGCGCGCTGGGTTGCGAGGTTGGGGAGCGAAATCTTAAGGTCACGAATCAGTTGTGCATTGAGGTTGCTTTGGTTGCCGCCCCGTGCTTCGCTGATAGCTCTCAGCTCTTCGTATTTGCCTGCCAACGACCAGTAAAGAAAATCACGGTCCACATCCGGGGAGGCAACTTCAATCGCTGCACACGCCTGGTTGGTCGTGGCGTCAATGTCGAGAATCGCCACGCGTCCACGGGTAATGCCTTGCCCATACATGGCCATCAAAATAGTGCCAGCCGACACCATGCGGGCTGCTGAATTTTCCAAGCCCGCCTGGGTGATGAACTCTTCAGCAGCTTGGATGTGGTTGAAGTCAATCTGGCCAGTCTTGACCCAAGGAATGTCACCGCCCCAGTAGTCTGGGTTGCCGCGATCTGGCGTCCCGCCCGATCGGATATTCGTCACTTCGCCAACAGGCGCAATACGCCAAGTCGCGCTACTCACGACGCGAGGCTTGTAGCCTTCAAGCACCTGCCGCGCACCGTCGATGACTTTTTGGTAGCCCTCGATTTCGGCCACGATTTGGTGTTGGACTTCGAGGGGTGGGACGGGAATTTCAATGCCTCGCAGGTCACTGGTTTTCACACTTGCTTGATTCACCGCCTTTTGCGCAAAGGATTTCACCCTATTGATGAATCGCTCAGTTTTAAAAACTCGAATCGCAAACCTAGGTTCGATCTTGGTCGTGTCTGGAATAAGGCGAATCAGATTGATGCCATGAATGACATTTGAATCGTTTTCCAAAAAAATTGCACTCTTGAGCCCTGTCCAATGAGGTGTGAGCCTGAAGGCAGCCCGTATTTCCACCCAAAAATGAGCCTGAGCACGGATTTCAGCCGCTGAACTGGTTGCTTGATCATCTAAGGATGGTGATCAATATGGATGAGGCGAAGCTGCGTACCGTTGCG
>CAMDHS010000233.1 GCA_945898115.1 Comamonas sp. lk | reverse complement strand
CCACCCATGACCCGGCTCACCGCACGCTCGGCCGACACGGCCAGCAAGGTAGGCAAATGCACCAGAGTGGCCAGAGCCTGTACCACGTCAGCGCGGCCTTCGGGAATCTCGATACCCAAGGCGCCTTGTCCGGCTGCAGGCAGCATCTGGCTGGGCTCAAACACCTGCGCGATGCGCGCGCCCAGCTCCAGGCGAATGAGGCCGGCTGCGGCCAGCACGATGCCGTCGTACAGGCCGTCGTCGAGCTTTTTCAGGCGGGTGTCGAGGTTGCCGCGCAGGGGTTCGATGCGCAAGTCGGGGCGCAAGGCACGCAGCAAGGCCACGCGGCGCAGGCTCGAGGTGCCCACCACCGCGCCCTGGGGCAGGTCGGCCAGGTTGGCATAGTGGTTAGAAACCCAGGCGTCGCGCGGGTCTTCGCGCTCCATGACGCAGGCCAGCGCAAAGCCTGCGGGCAACTCCATGGGTACGTCTTTGAGCGAATGCACGGCCAGGTCGGCGCGGCCTTCTTCCAGTGCGGTTTCGAGTTCTTTGACGAAGAGGCCCTTGCCGCCGACTTTGCTCAGCGACCGGTCCAGAATCTGGTCGCCCTTGGTGGTCATGCCCAAGAGCGTGACCTGGTGGCCCTGAGCGGTGAGCAAGGATTGGACGTGGCGGGCTTGCCAAAGGGCCAGGCGGCTCTCACGGGTGGCGATGGTGAAGTGTTGCAAAGTGGTTCGCCAAAGTTGTTGGTTGTTGGTAATTAGTGGAAGACCCAAAGGCCGTATGGAATGCTAGCATGGCCTGTGGCACCCTTGGCCTGCGCGCAAACCCTGTGTTGGCGCCGCCACCGCCCCCACCTCCCTTTAGTTTTTCACCTTTTGCGACCCGATTGCCCGATGAAAACCGCCGCTCCTGCACCCTCGCCCGCCAACCTGCCCAAAAACGTAAAAAGCAACGAGCGGCCCCTGGTCGAAGACATTCGCCTCCTGGGCCGCATGCTGGGCGACGTGATTCGGGAACAAGATGGTGAAGCAGCATTTGCCCTGGTGGAGCAGATTCGCACCCTGTCCGTGGCCTTTAGGCGCGACGCCGACCACGAGGCAGACCGGGCCCTGAAAAAACTACTCAAAGGCCTGAGCGGGGACCAGACGGTGAGCGTGATACGCGCCTTTACCTATTTCAGCCACCTGGCCAATCTGGCCGAAGACCGGCATCACATCCGCCGACGCGCCGTTCATGAGCGCGCGGGCGACATGCAAGAAGGCAGCATCGACGTGGCCATCTCGCGCCTGCGCTGGGCCGGCATTACCCAGCACACGATTGCGCAGTCGCTAGCGCACAGCTTTGTCTCGCCAGTGCTGACAGCCCACCCGACCGAGGTGCAGCGCAAAAGCATTTTGGACGCCGAGCGGGCCATCGCCCAATTGTTGACCGCCCGTGATGAGGTTGTCTACCGGGGCGAGGCGCAACCGCGCAACGCCTTGACGCAGCGTGAACTCTCCACCATTGACGCCCAGATACGCGCCCGCGTGGCCCAGCTTTGGCAAACCCGGCTCTTGCGCTACAACAAGCTGACCGTGGCCGACGAGGTGGAAAACGCGCTGAGCTATTACGAATCCACGTTTTTGCGCGAGATTCCCAAAATTTATGGCGACTTAGAGCACCTGCTGGGCGCGCAAGCGGTTCATTCCTTTTTGCGCATGGGCCAGTGGATTGGTGGCGACCGCGACGGCAACCCTAACGTCAGCGCCCAGACCCTGGAATACGCCCTGCGCCGCCAAAGCGAAGTGGCGCTGCGCCACTACCTGACCGAGGTGCATTTGCTGGGCGGTGAGTTGTCGATATCCACCATGCTCAGCCACTGCAGCGCCGACATGCAGGCCCTGGCCGCCCGCAGCCCCGACCAAAACCCGCACCGCCAAGACGAGCCCTACCGCCGCGCCCTGATTGGCACCTATGCGCGCTTGGCCGCCACGCTGCACGAACTCACCGGCACCGACGCAGCCCGCCACGCCGTGCCACGGCAAAACCCCTACCGTCTGGCCGAAGAACTCGTTGCTGAATTGCGCACGATTGAGGCGTCTCTGCTGGGCAACCACGGCCAGGCGCTCACGGCGCAGCGCCTGCACCCCTTGATTCGGGCGGTCGAAGTGTTTGGCTTTCACCTGGCCACGGTGGACTTGCGCCAAAGCTCGGACAAGCACGAGGCCGTGGTGGCCGAGCTGCTGCGCACCGCCCGCCTGGAAGCCGACTACAGCGCCCTGGACGAGGAACACAAACGCAAGCTCTTGCTTAGTTTGCTAAACGACGCGCGCGCCCTGAAAGTGGCCGGCGCCGCGTACAGCGCCCATGCCACGGGCGAGCTGGCGATTTTTGACATGGCCAAGGTGATGCGCGAACGCTTTGGGCGCGAGGCGATACGCCACTACATCATCAGCCACACCGAGTCGGTGAGCGATTTGCTTGAAGTGCTGCTACTGCAAAAAGAAGCGGGCCTGCTGCGCGGCACGCTGGATGGCGAGGCGGTATGCGACCTGATCGTGGTGCCTCTGTTTGAAACCATTGAAGACCTGCGCAACGCCGCGCCCATCATGCGTGAGTTTTACGCCCTGCCCGGCGTGGCCGCGCTAGTGCAGCGCAGCGGTGCCGAGCAAGACATCATGCTGGGCTACTCGGACAGCAACAAGGACGGCGGCATCTTCACCAGCAACTGGGAGCTGTACCGCGCAGAAATTGCGCTGGTCGAACTGTTTGACACGCTGGCGGCCAAACACCCCATACAGTTACGCATGTTCCATGGCCGCGGTGGCACGGTGGGGCGCGGCGGCGGCCCGAGCTACCAGGCCATTCTGGCCCAGCCCCCGGGCACGGTGCGCGGGCAAATTCGCCTGACCGAGCAAGGCGAAGTGATTGGCTCCAAATACGCCAACCCCGAAATCGGCCGACGCAACCTGGAGACCTTGGTGGCCGCCACGCTGGAAGCCACCTTGCTGCAGGCCACCAAACCGGCCACACCAGCGTTTTTGGAAGCGGCGGCGCAGCTCTCGCAGTACAGCATGGACGCCTACCGGGCGCTGGTGTACGAGACACCGGGTTTTACCGAATATTTCTTCAGCTCCACCCCGATTCGCGAAATTGCCGAACTCAACATTGGCTCGCGCCCAGCCTCAAGAATGTTTGCCCCCACGCTCGGCACTGGCGTGTCCTCTCTGCCCCCCGAGGGGGCTGCGTCGGCTCGGGGCGGCCCAGCGCCAGTTGGTATTGCCCCCACGCTCGGCACTGGCGTGTCCTCGCTGCCCCCCGAGGGGGCTGCGTCGGCTCGGGGCGGCCCAGCGCCGACGCCCTCCCCACGCATTGAAGACCTGCGCGCCATTCCCTGGGGATTTAGCTGGGGCCAGTGCCGCCTGGCGCTGCCCGGCTGGTTAGGCTTTGGCGCGGCGGTGCAGCGCTTTGTGCACGGAAATAAAGGCGAGCACAGCGCGGCGCAAATCAAAGAGCGCACCGCCTTGCTGCGCCGCATGGAGCGGCAGTGGCCGTTTTTCCAGACCCTGTTGTCCAATATGGACATGGTGATGGCCAAAAGCGATCTGGCCCTGGCCGCGCGCTACGCCGAACTGGTGCCCGACGCCCGCCTGCGCAAGAAAATATTCAACGCCCTTGAGGCCGAATGGCACAGCACCGCGCAGGCGCTGACCCTGATCACCGGGGACAAGCAACGCCTGGCGCACAACGCGGCGCTGCAGCGCTCCATCCGCCACCGCTTTCCTTATATTGACCCGCTGCACCACCTGCAGGTCGAGCTGGTGCGCCGCTACCGCGCGGGCCAGGCGGACGAGCGGGTGCAGCGCGGCATCCATATTTCCATCAACGGCATTGCGGCGGGCTTGCGCAACACGGGCTAATGTCTCAGGGTGGGCGGCGCACCCAAAAAAGCGCCCCGCCCAGCCCCGATAAAATCTGCGAATGACAAACCAACTCGACAAAAAATCCCAGGCCTGGTCGGCGCTTTTTTCTGAACCCATGAGCGAGTTGGTCAAGCGCTACACGTCCAGCGTGTTTTTTGACAAGCGCCTGTGGCAGGCCGACATCGCAGGCAGCTTGGCCCACGCCGACATGCTGGCCGCGCAGGCCATCATCAGCGCGCAAGACCTGGCGGATATTCAGCGCGGCATGGCGCAAATCTCCGCTGAGATCGAGTCGGGCGCCTTTGAATGGAAGCTTGACCTCGAAGACGTGCACCTGAATATTGAGGCACGCCTGACGCAAATCGTGGGCATGGCCGGCAAGCGCCTGCACACCGGGCGCTCCAGAAACGACCAGGTCGCCACCGACGTGCGCCTGTGGCTGCGCGGCGAGATTGACCTGATCAGCGAATTGCTTGTAGGCCTGCAGAAGGCACTGATTGCCGCCGCTGCCGACCACACCGAAACCATCCTGCCCGGCTTCACCCACCTGCAAGTGGCCCAACCCGTGAGCTTTGCGCACCACCTGTTGGCCTATGTAGAAATGTTTGCCCGCGACGCCGAACGCATGAGTGACGTGCGCCGGCGCACCAACCGCCTACCCCTGGGCAGCGCCGCGCTGGCAGGCACCGGCTACCCGCTGGACCGCGAACGCGTGGCCCGCGCCCTGGGCATGGTGGACGCGCACGGCGCAGCCCAGGTGTGCCACAACAGCCTGGACGCCGTGAGCGACCGCGACTTTGCGATGGAGTTTGCAGCGGCTGCCAGCATTTGCATGGTGCACATCAGCCGACTGAGCGAAGAACTCATCATCTGGATGAGCCAGAACTTTGGATTTATCCAGCTGGCCGACCGCTTTACCACCGGCTCGTCCATCATGCCGCAGAAGAAAAACCCCGACGTGCCCGAGCTGGCCCGCGGCAAAACCGGCCGCGTCGTCGGCCACCTGATGGGCCTGATCACGCTCATGAAAGGCCAGCCCCTGGCCTACAACAAAGACAACCAGGAAGACAAAGAGCC
>CAMDHS010000232.1 GCA_945898115.1 Comamonas sp. lk | reverse complement strand
TTGGCGTGCCGCTGTACGCGCCGCCTGCGGGCTTGACCAACCGCAAGCCCTGGTACACGCGCCAGGAAATGGACACCTTGCCCGAGGCCCAAGCCGCCCTCAAGGGCCGCGCCGTCGCCTATCTGGCCGACCCGGTGGACGCGCTGATTCTGCAAATTCAGGGCTCGGGCCGCATGCGCGTGCTGCAGGCTGACGGCAGCAGCCGCACCTCGCGCCTGGCTTTTGCCGGTACTAACGAGCACCCCTACAAAAGCGTGGGCAAATGGCTGCTTGACCAGGGGCTGGTGAAAGACGCCTCTTGGCCTGGCATCAAGGCGTGGCTGGCGCAAAACCCGCAGCGCCAACAAGAGCTGCTGTGGAGCAACCCGCGCATGGTGTTTTTCCGCGAAGAGCCGCTCAGCGACATGGACGCCGATTACGGACCGCGCGGCGCCCAGGGCGTGGCCCTGACTGCCGGGCGCTCCATTGCCATCGACCCCGGCAGCATGCCCTACGGCACGCCGGTGTGGCTGGTCTCTAGCGGCCCCCAAACCCAGTTGCAAAAGTTGGTGATCGCCCAAGACACCGGCAGCGCCATCGTCGGCGCCGTGCGCGCCGACTACTTTGTCGGCTGGGGCGCGCAGGCGGGCGAGCTGGCCGGGCGGCTTAAGCAACCGCTGCAGATGTGGGTGTTGTGGCCGAAGTGATGCCTGACCTGCGGGCGCTGCGGGTTGGTCTTGCACTGTCTTTGAGCGCACCCAAGATGGTCTTCCAATGCGAAAACAAGAGGAAATGACCGGCGCCCGGCACCCGTTGGAGCGCAGCGCCCGGTACCAATGCGGCTAGCACTTGGCCCGCCCGCCAATGCACTTGTGGGTCAGCATCACCGTGCCACACGGTGATGGGGAATGCCCAAGCGGGGTAGTCGGTTTTCCAGGTTTGAAAAACGGCCAGCATCTCGACTTGAGCACACTCCGCGCCGTTTTTCGCCGCTTTTTGCAAGGTGCGGGCGCGCTGCGCCCTGAACTGAGGGTCATTGATAACGGCGCTTGCCGGCTCTTTGGACAACTCGTTATCGATGACGGTAAAGACGTTCCGCCGTACCGCGCTAACCACTGCGCGCAAGGTTGGAAGCAAAAGACTCGGTGTGTAAAAGGCCACCCCCATAAGAAAAGCTCCGTCGCCAGAGTAATTGCGCAAGTCCCGAATGCCCACGATCGGCGCTGGCGGTGAGACCAAGCTGATTGCTTGCACGCGGTGCGGCATGGCGCGGGCCAACTCCAGCGCATAGGGCGCCCCAAATTGCCAAGAAACAACACCGAAGGTCACGATCCCTAAATGGTTTACAAGATGTGCAACATCAGCGGGCCAGTCGCCAATGGTTCGCGCAGCAAGGTAGTCCGAGTCGCCGCAACCTGGACGCTCGGGGATGAGCAGCCGGATACCCAAGGCCCGCAAATGCGATGCATCGGGGTGACTCTCGTGGCCAGAGCCGATAAACCCGTGGCACATCAGCACCGGCCAACCCTGCGGGTCGCCGCTGTCGGACCAGGCCATCCAACGCCCGTCGGGCAAGCGCATGCCTTGGCACGTGGGCAGCGAGCCCAGGCTTTCCAGTGCCTCATGCAGCGTAGCGTGGCGTGGCTGCATTCGGTGGCTCTGCGCCCCCAAGTCCAGCCACAAGGGGCTGGCGTAGATGGCTTGTAGCAGCTCGGGTTGGCGCTTAACGCCGACCTTGGCAAACACCTTTTTGAGCTGGGTCTTGGCTGTGTTGTGGCTCACCCCCAGCGCCTTGGAGACCTCTTCCATGCTGTGACCAAAAGCCAGTTGCTGGGTCAAGCGCGCTTCTGCCGGGCTTAGGCCAAAGAAGGAAATCAGCCCGCCTTCAGACAAAGCACGGCTGCCGGGGCTGGCGGCCAGCACCACGGCGCGGCCTTCGCCTGCGGCTTGCCCAAAGCGGCTCACCCAAATGGACAAACCACTGGGGGCGTCGGCTTGCGCAAGAGTCGGGCCGGGCGCGGGATCAGATAGAGCCAGGGCAGCGCGACCTGGCCCCAGGCGAAGGCAGGCATGGTCTTGCTGGCGGCTTAACACCCCTGTGATCGCGCTGCCCAATACGTCCACCGGTTCAGACGCTAAATGCCCCGCCTGCAGGCACAGACCAGAGTCCGTCTGCACCACGGCGAGCATGGCTCGGTTCATGCTGATCGCCCGCCCATGCCGATCCACAATGGCCATGGCCAAAGGCAGACGGTCCATCACGCGTTCAAGCAAATCACGCTCGATCTCAATGCCTTGCAGCTCTTGCTGCATCCGCTGGCTACGCGCAAAGTGCGGCGCCAGGCAGGCCCACAAATACTGCTGCGCGTCGGTGTTGGCCAGCGACAGGGCAGAGGCCAGGTCGAGCGTGCGTGCCATGTCCAAAGGCGTGTCTAGCGCCGCGTGCGCAGCATCCTGCGGCGCAACGATCAGCCCCGCCAGGCCTTCAAGCAGCTGCGGCCACAGGCTCTCGTCTGCTGCGGTTTCATAAATCAGCCCGATCACGAGGGAGATCTGTTCGGCAAAGCGGGGCGTGTGTGTGTCCATAAGTTGCGTGTTGGTGGTGTTGCGGGCGTATTGGGTTCGGCTGGCCCCGCCGCAGTTTGGGTTGAGATGGGACATCACCTTTTTGGGTGAATGCTTGCCATTTTCATGTGTTTTGTGCTTTTGGGTGCAACTTTTTAAACCCATAAGAACCTACATTTTTCGTGTCGCTTCCGCATGGAAAGCGCCACCATTGTTAACAAATTTGAAAGGTAATTTCATGAAAAAAGGTTTATTTGCGCTGGGCGGTATTTGCCTAGCGGCGCTTGTGGCGTGCGGGGGTGGGAGTAGCAGCAGTTCGGGCGACAAGGACACAAAGGACGTTGCCACAACCACCGACGTCGCCGTTACCGTTATTGACGGGCCGATTCAATACGCCAAGGTCTGCTTGGACATCAATAACGACGGCGTTTGTGGAAATGGCGAGCCGGACGGTTCGACCGATGCCGACGGCAAGGTCACGCTCAAGGTGAATACCCAGGACGCAGGAAAATATCCGGTGATTGCCGAAGTGGATACCAATGCGATTGACGCAGACACTGGCAAGGTGCCAACGAAGTACACCATGAAGACGCCGGCGGACAAGCCCAATGTGGTGACGCCGCTTACCACCCTAGTGCAAAACGTGGTGGCAAGCTCTGGGTCCAGTAGTGCTGACGCAGAGGCCGTTGTCAAAAACCAGATCGGCGTCAACGTATCTTTGTTTGAAGATTTCAGCAAGGGCACCACGGAAGACCACAAAGCGGCTGCCAACGTAGCGCGCTTGGTCGTGCTGACGACGCAAGAGCAGTCCACCGCAGTTAAAGATGCGGTTGATAAGCCCGACTTATCGGGTGCCACCATCACCAAGATGGATTTGGACAAGGCGATCCAGAAAAAAATTATGGAGATGCTGCCGCAAATGATGGCCCTGCTGAGCGACCCTGGTGTGCAAGAGGCGCTGAAACTGGCACAGAAAAAAATTGACGAGGCATCGGGCGAGGCCAAGAAAACAGCACAGACCGAAAAGGACAAGCTCATCAGCGATCCGGCAACCAAGGTGGTCGCCAGCGATGGCTTGACCAAGGAATCGGCGACGACAGCAGTGGCGGTGAACAAGCAGCAAGAATCCACCGCAACGTCGGCGGCCGAAACACCCAGCGCTGGATTCAATCTCCGCGATCTCTCATTTACCAGCGTAAATAACTATATCGTTCGATTCGTGTCAAGCACCGTTGCGCAAAATACGCCTGACAGCAAGAGCCAAATCCGTTACGTGGATAACCGCTACAGGCGTGTGAATGGTGGCGATGTGGCCGCATGGAACACGGGGCGCTACTCAGTCCGCCAAGCCGATGTGCATTGGAATGGCAGCGCCTGGTCCGCTTGTAAGCTCAATTTTGAGAATGTTTCTTCGGTGCGTGACGCCAAGGGAAATAGCGAATACGACTACTGCGACAAGCTGGAAACCGGCAAAAGCAGCCGGGCCACCTTTAACGTTGCAAATCAGAAGATGGTCGATGTGTTGGCTAATGCAGTTAAGGCCGGTTACACGAACCTGGGAGACATCAACGACGCCACCAAGCTTGCATTGGGGGACGCGACATTTCCGGAAAAGTCCGCCATCTTTTATCAGTCATCTGGAACTTTGACCAGTGCAGTAAGTTTCTATCCCGGAAGCAGCAACTGGGTGACCATTGAGTCATCAAAGCCGTGTGCCGAAACCTACACCGAAAAAGTTGTAACTTCGCTGCAGGAGGTGACGGCCAAATTCACTGGCAAAGATATGTGCGCAAATGGCAAAAAGACAATTACCAACAGCAATGGTACTTTCGACAGCGGGGACCGCAACGAGGGCTGGGGCAGCACCACCATCTCCTTGGGTGATATCGGCTCTGCGCAAGCGAATTACACCGAACAAACGGCACCTTCTTTTTACACCACCAACACGCGCCTGCGTGCCAGTTTTGGTGCGTCTGATGTGGCGACCTATTACAGTTGCAAGCAGCGCTACAACGGTTCGACCCGCAATTGCGACGTGGTTGGTACGGGCAAGTACAGCATCAATACGCTGGGGGACGCCAAAACGCTGGTCTTCAGCGGTTTGCCAGCGATCGCGTCTGCCTTGACTTGGACCACCGTCCTGGTGGAGCGGGGCGGCAAGGTCTACTATGGCTATCAAGATCGCCTAGGGGTGTTCAACAAGGCTGGCTTGAATACGGTGGCTTCAACTGCCTTGCTGACCAAATTGGGCTTGCCGGTTCCAAATCCGGACGTGCCGCTGGCGCTGACACGGGCCTCGTACCAAGGCACCTGGGACGCCTATGCAGACAATGACCCGACCAGGGTGGGCGAAACGTTTTACATCAATGCAAGCGGTCAGCTTTCTTGCGCCAGCGAAGGCTCGGGTTGCGCGTTCACCTCATTCAACCCAGCCACCGGAGCGTTCACCTTGACCAACTCGTACAGCTA
>CAMDHS010000231.1 GCA_945898115.1 Comamonas sp. lk | reverse complement strand
CCACGTCGGGCTGCTGCTCGGCCAGGGTGGCCAAAATTTTCTCCAGCCCGATCTCCGGCAGCACCCGCACTTGCGAGCCGTCCAGCCCCAGGCGGCGCGCGCGCAGCGCCACCTGGGCGCCGCTTTCTTCACCGGTCACATAAAGGGTTTTTTTGCCGCTGCGCTGCAACGAATCGAGCGCTTGCAACAGCAAGGTGGATTTGCCAATGCCCGGGTCGCCGCCTATGAGCACCACACCGCCTTCGACAATGCCGCCCCCCAGCACCCGGTCGAGTTCGGCGTGGCCCGTGGCCGTGCGTTCAAAGTCGCTGGCCTCAATGTCAGACAGCACCGCCACTTCGGCGATTTTGGCCAGCGAGGCAAAGCGGTTTTTGACCGCGCTCTCTGCGGCCTGGGGCAAGGACTCGATCAGCGTGTTCCAGGCGTTGCAGCTTGGACATTTGCCCAGCCACTTGGGGCTGGAGCCGCCACATTCGGAACAGATAAAAACGGTTTTTTCTTTGGCCATGGCTGATATTACTGTATGAAACCACAGATATTTGCGCCGCAAAAACAGATGCGCTGCTGAATTTTGGTGGTTGCAGCCGCTTTTCTATTCCAAAAATTGATGATGAAGTTTTGCGTTGATACAACTTATATGTCTTTAAAGTGCGGGATTTGGTGAATACGGTTGTCACACCCCGCCCCTAAGCTCGCCGCCATGTTTGTTCCCACCTTTTGCAAGGCGCTTTACGCGCGGCAGCTATTGCTGCCACTGGCGGGCTTGCTCGCCGGCCTGCTGGTGGGCTGCGCCGCGCCGCAACCCAGCGCCAAAGTAGCGTCGGCGCAAGGCCAAAATACCTGGAACTCAGCGGCGCAAGCAGCCTGGCAAGAAGTGCAGTTGCCCGGCAAAACGCCCACCGTGTACCGCCTAGACGACCAAGCCCCCGTAGGCGCCCGGGGCCTGCGTACCGCGCTCAAGGCCGACGCCCAGTCGTCGGCCAGCATGCTGCGCGCGCCGGTGCGCATTGAGGCGGACGCCCTGGGCCGGGTTGATTTTTCCTGGCTGGTGCGCAAGCTCATTACCAACGCCGACATGGGCCAGCGCGACGGCGACGACTCGCCGGTGCGCCTGATCCTGGCGTTTGAGGGCGACCGCAGCAAGTTTTCCGCCAAAGACGCCATGGTCAATGAACTCGCGCGCCTGCTCACGGGCGAGGAAATGCCTTACGCCACCCTGATGTACGTCTGGTGTAACAAGCGCCCGGTGGACAGCGTGATCAGCAGCCCGCGCACCGACCGCATCCGCAAAATCGTGGTCGAGTCGGGAGCGCAGGGACTTACGCAGTGGCGCAACTACGAGCGCGACATCCGGGCCGACTACCTTCGCGCCTTTGGCGAAGCGCCCGGCGCGCTGGTGGCCATCGGCCTGATGAGCGACAGCGACAACACCCACAGCAACGCTGTGGCCTGGTACGGCCCCATCGCACTGCGCTAAGCGGCGCAGTTGGGTATCCGCCCAGGGCCGCAACCAGCCCTGGCGCAAGGGCTACCATTGGGGGCTATTCAAAGCCCCTTTTCCGTCGCATTTCAGCCTTTTTGGAGACCCGCCCCATGGCCCACGCCGCTTTCAACTGGCAAGACCCGTTCTTGCTCGATGCCCAACTCACCGACGACGAACGCATGGTGCGCGACGCCGCTGCCGCCTATTGCCAAGACAAGCTGCTGCCGCGCGTGACGCTGGCCTTTCGCGACGGTACCACCGACCCGTCAATTTTTCGCGAAATGGGCGAGCTAGGCCTCTTGGGCCCCACCATTCCCGAGGCCTACGGCGGCCCGGCGCTCAATTACGTGTGCTACGGCCTGATCGCCCGCGAGGTCGAACGCGTGGACAGCGGCTACCGCTCCATGATGAGCGTGCAAAGCTCTTTGGTGATGGTGCCGATTTTTGAGTTTGGTACCGAAGGCCAGCGCCAAAAGTTTTTGCCCAAGCTGGCCACTGGCGAGTGGATTGGCTGCTTTGGCCTGACCGAGCCCGACCACGGCTCCGACCCCGCCTCCATGGCCACCCGCGCCCAAAAGGTGCCCGGCGGCTACAAACTCAGTGGCTCCAAGATGTGGATCAGCAACAGCCCGATAGCCGACGTGTTCGTGGTCTGGGCCAAGGAAGTGTCCGAGAGCGGCACGGTCGGCCCGATTCGCGGCTTTATTCTGGAAAAAGCCATGGCCGGTTTGAGTGCGCCAGCCATCCACAGCAAGGTGGGCTTGCGTGCCAGCATTACCGGCGAAATCGTGATGGACGGCGTGTTTTGCCCGGAAGAAAACGCGTTTCCAGAAGTGCAAGGTTTGAAGGGCCCGTTCACGTGTCTGAACAGCGCGCGCTACGGCATCGCATGGGGCGCTTTGGGCGCGGCCGAAGACTGCTGGATGCGCGCGCGCCAGTACACGCTGGACCGCAAACAGTTTGGCCGCCCGCTGGCTGCCAACCAGCTCATCCAGAAAAAGCTGGCCGACATGCAAACCGAAATCGCGCTGGGCCTGCAAGGCTGCCTGCGCCTGGGCCGCATGAAGGACGAAGGCACGGCGTCGGTGGAGATCACCTCCATCCTCAAGCGCAATTCCTGCGGCAAATCGCTCGACATTGCCCGCATGGCGCGCGACATGATGGGCGGCAACGGCATCAGCGACGAGTTTGGCGTGGCGCGCCACTTGGTGAACCTCGAAGTGGTGAACACCTATGAAGGCACGCACGACATCCACGCCCTGATTTTGGGCCGGGCCATGACGGGGATTGCGGCGTTTGCCAACTGAACGATGTCTGATAAGCCAGCCGCACTTACGCACCTCAAGGTGCTCGATCTTTCGCGTGTGCTTGCAGGGCCCTGGTGCACGCAAATGCTGGCCGACCTGGGTGCAGATGTAGTCAAGGTCGAACGTCCGGGCGCAGGCGACGACACCCGCCACTGGGGCCCGCCCTTCCTCAAAGACGCGCAGGGCAATGACACCGCGCACGCCAGCTATTACGCGGCCTGCAACCGCAACAAGCGCTCTATCGCCATTGATATTGCCCAGCCCGAGGGACAGGCGCTGATCCGGCAAATGGCGCTGGGCAGCGACATCTTGGTAGAGAACTTCAAGGTCGGTGGTCTGGCCCATTACGGGCTGGACTACGCCAGCCTGCGCGCGCTCAACCCGCGCCTGATTTACTGCTCGGTCACCGGCTTTGGCCAAAACGGGCCGTATGCCGAGCGCGCCGGTTACGACCTGATGGTCCAGGCCCTGACCGGCATGATGAGCATCACCGGCAAAACCGAGGGCACGCCCGGCGGCACGCCACAACGTGTGGGCGTGGCGCTGACTGATTTGTTTACCGGGGTCTACGCTTGTAGCGCGATTTTGGCCGCAGTGGAAGTGCGCCACCGCACCGGTGTGGGCCAGCACATTGACATGAGCCTGCTCGACGTGGGCATGGCGATTTTGGCCAACCAGGCTGCCGGCTTTTTGAACACCGGCGCCAACCCCGTGCGCCAGGGCAACAGCCACCCCAGCCTGGTGCCCTACCAAGACTTTGCCACCGCCGACGGCGCCATGCTGTTGGCCGTGGGCAACGACGGCCAGTTCGCCCGCTTTGCCCAGGCCGCCGAGCAGCCGCACTGGGCCGCCGACCCGCGCTTTGCCACCAACACCGACCGCGTGCGCCACCGCGACGCCCTCGTTCCCCTCATCGAGACTGAGACCCGCAAGCGCACCACCGCCCAATGGGTCGCCTTGCTGGAACACCGCGCCGTGCCCTGCGGCCCCATCAACACCGTGGCCCAAGCTTTTGACGACGCCCAGGTGCAGGCCCGCCATTTGGTGGTGCAGCAGAGCGTGGCGGGCGCAGTGGCGGCGCAAACCGGCATTACGTCCATATCCTCAGTGGCCAGCCCGATGCGCCTGCAAGACACGCCGCCGGTACTGCGCCGCGCCCCGCCCGCGCTGGGCGAGCACACCGACGAGGTGCTGGCGGAGCTGGGATTGGACGCTGGCGCCATGCAACACTTGCGCGCCACGGGGGTTGTTGGGTAAGATTCTTACTTTACGCAGTAAGGATTGCCATGAAAATTACCAGCAAAGGCCAGGTCACCATTCCGCAGTCGGTGCGCGAACAAGCCGGTTTGCACCCGCACAGCGAAGTGGAGTTTGAGGTGCGCGAGAACGGCGACGTGGTGATCCGCGCCGTCACCGCCCCCGCCACCAGCGCGCGAAGCGCCTTTGAACGCGTGCGCGGCAGCGCCAACGCCGCACAGTTCAAGGGCATGGGCACCGACGAGTTCATGGCCTTTTTGCGCGGCTAAATGGCCGCGCCCTCCGAATCAGTCGCGTCTATGGCGCCAGGGGTGCGCGAGGCGGATCCGCGCTACTTGGTAAACGCTTTGCCGCGCGGCACCCTGGTTGACAGCTGCGTATTGATCGACGTGCTGGCCGACGATCCCGTCTGGGCCGAATGGTCGCTCGACCAGCTCGAGCGCTGCGCCGCGCTCGGCCCCTTGCTCATCAACCCGCTGATCTTGGCCGAGATCAGCCCACGCTTTGAGCGGGCGTCTGACCTAGAAGTGGCGCTTGCGGGCCTGCCCCTGGTCAAAGCCGCCCTGCCCTGGGACGCTGCGTTTTTAGCCGGCCAGGCTTTCAAGGTTTACCGCCAGTCGCAGGGCCTGAAAACCTCGCCCATGCCAGACTTCTACATCGGCGCCCATGCGCTGGTGGCGCAGCTGCAGCTGCTCACGCGCGACGCCCCACGTTACCGCAGCTACTTTCCCACGCTGGCGCTGGTGGCGCCGGCGTAAACCCAAGCCGCCGCTCAGGCACCCAGCAATTCCCAGCGCTCCAGTGCGGTTAGCAGTTCGGCGTCAATCGCCGTGTTGCGACTCGCCAGTTGCAAGGCGCGTGGGTTGTCGCGGGCGTACAGGGTGCCGTCGGCCAGCAGGGCGTTGATGCCGGCTTGCTCCGCCTCGAGGGCGGCAATCTTTTCGGGCAGGCCGTCGAGTTCGCGCTGTTCCTTGAAGCTAAGTTTGCGGGTTTTGACC
>CAMDHS010000230.1 GCA_945898115.1 Comamonas sp. lk | reverse complement strand
CGCCCCCCTCATCCAGCTCAGCCGTGGCGGCCTGACCGAATGCGTGCACTTTGGCGCGCTGGCGGTGGTCAATGCGCGTGACGAATTGCAGGCCTTTGTTGGCAAGCCGCACATGATGAGCTTTACCCGTTCCACCCTCAAAGCCTTGCAGGCCTTGCCTTTTATGCAGGCGGGCGGCGCGCAAGAATTTGGCCTGACCCAGCCCGAAGTCGCCATGCTGTGCGCCAGCCACAACGGCGAAGACATGCACGTGCAAGCCGCCGAGTCCATGCTGGCCAAAGCCGGGCAAGACTACAAGGTGCTGCGCTGCGGCTGCCACGTGCCGGGCACCTATATGCTGATGGACAAGACCGCGCCCGACGGCATTTATTTTGACGAACGCCACAACAACTGCAGCGGCAAGCACGCCGGTTTTGTGGCGCACTGCGTGCAAAAGGGCTGGAGCCTGGACGACTACATCGCCCCCGACCACCCGCTGCAGCAGGCCATAGCGCGTGACGTGGCCGCCGCCGTGGGCATGGACGTGCAAGACCTGAAAATGGGTATTGACGGCTGCTCGGCGCCCAACTACGCCATGCCCCTGTCCAAACTGGCCTATGGCTACGCCCGACTGGCCAGCGGCGCACAAGACGCGCAGTTTGGCAGCAGCTTTGCCCAACTCGGCGAGGCCATGACCGCCTACCCCGAGATGGTCAGCGGCACCGGCCGCAACGACCTGGCCTTTATGCACATCGGCCGGGGCGACTGGATCACCAAAATCGGCGCCGACGGCGTGCAAGTGGTGGCCAGCAAGAGCCGGGGCGAGGCGCTGGCTGTCAAGATCAGCGATGGCAACAAAACCGCGCTGTATGCCGCCACAGTTGAGGCATTGGAGCAACTGGGCTGGCTGGACACGGCGCAGCGCGAGGCCCTGCAGCCCTGGCGCGCCCAGCCCATCATCAACGCGCGCGGCATCAGCGTGGGTGCGCGTGACGCCTGCTTCCGCCTGCAAACCCCCACCTGAAGCCGCGCCCCGCCCCATGAACCACATGCACGCAGCGCTCAGCCTGATTGGCGCGCCCACCGATATTGGCGCGGGCATGCGCGGCGCCAGCATGGGGCCTGAGGCCTTGCGCGTGGCGGGTCTGGCCGCAGTGCTGCAAGCCCAGGGCCTGCAAGTGCACGACTGCGGTGATGTGGCCGGCCCGCGCAACCCCTGGCAAGCGCCCATTGACGGCTACCGCCACCTGAATGAAGTAGTGGCCTGGAACCAGGCGCTGCACGCCGCCGTGTACGCCCAACTCGGCCTGGCGCGCCTGCCCATCGTGCTGGGCGGCGACCATTGCCTGGCCATTGGCTCGATCAGCGCAGTGGCGCGGCACTGCCGCGACGCGGGCAAAAAGCTGCGCGTGCTTTGGCTTGACGCGCACGCCGACTTCAACACCAACACGCTCACGCCCAGCGGCAACCTGCACGGCATGCCGGTGGCTTGTTTGTGCGGCCTGGGGCCGCAAGCGCTGACAGGCATTGGCGGCCACGTGCCCGCGATTTCTCCGTCTTGGCTGCGCCAGATAGGCATACGCAGCGTGGACGCGGGCGAAAAGCGCCTGGTGCATTCGCACAACCTAGAGGTGTTTGACATGCGCTTTATCGACGAGCAAGGCATGCGCGCCACCATGCAGTTGGCGCTGGCCGATCTGGACGCCGACACCCACCTGCACGTGAGCTTTGACGTTGATTTTTTAGACCCCGCCATTGCGCCAGGCGTGGGCACCACGGTGCGCGGCGGCCCCAATTACCGCGAGGCGCAGCTATGCATGGAAATGATTGCAGACACCGGTTTGCTGGCGTCTTTGGACATCATGGAACTCAATCCCGCCCTGGACGAGCGCAACCGCACCGCCGAGCTGGCGGTCGATTTGGTGGAATCCTTGTTTGGTAAAAGCACCTTAATGCGCAAATAGGCAAGTTTTTGGAGTACAACACGGTCTGTGTGTTGTAAATGGGTACTTTGATGTTCGGAAAACTTCTCAATCTTCTGGTGGCGGCCATCATGCTGCTGGCGATCGGCTGGCATTACCGCGACACGGACACGGTGCGCCAGCGCCGACCGCTGATCGAAAGCATGCTGTCCAAAGTGGGCGTGAGCGTCGAGACGGTGCGCCATTACTGGCCGCTTGAGGGCGCGGGCAGCCAAGGCCTGCCCGGCGCAACCTCCGCCTGGGTTGACGCCACGGCGCAGTACAACCCCATCACCAAGATCCGGGCGCAACTTGACGCCGCCAACCAGGCGCAGCGCCAGCGCGATCAGGCTTTGGCGCGCTCTTCCGGCCAATAAGCAACGCTAAGCGCTAAGCCAGCGCTTAGCCAGCGCCAAAAAAGCCTGCCCGGCGTTCCTCAAGACACCTTGGGATAGCGCGCCCGGCGTTCCAGGTCGTCCAGGTCCATGTGGTTGCGCATGTACTGCTCGCTGGCCTTGACCACGGGTTGGTGGTCCCAAGACATGAGCTTGCCCTTGGTCAAAGCCTGGCCCACCAAGCGGCGCCTGCGTTGGCTGGCCAGCACTTGCTGGTGCAGGGCGGGCAGGTCCCAGCGCTGGGCCGCTTCTTGCACAAAGGCGTTTAGCACCGCCTGGTGCGCGGGCACGGCGGCCAGGTTGTTCAGTTCGTCGGGGTCGGTTTCCAGGTGGTAGAGCATGCAAACATCGTCTTGCGAATACATGAACTTCCAGGGCCCGCGGCGGATCATTACCAGCGGCGTCTTGCTGCCTTCGGCCATGTATTCGCCAATGACCTCGTCGTGGCCGGGGGCACCCGGCAGGTTTTGCAGGTGCGGCAGCAGCGAGCGGCCGTCCAGGTGCAGCTTGGCGTCCAGCGTGCCACCGGCCAGTTCCACAAAAGTCGGCAGCAGGTCGATGGTGGACACGCTGTTTGCCACCTTGTGCGCGGCAAAACGCGCTGGCGCGTGGATCACCAGGGGCACGCGGGCGGCCATCTCGTACCAATGCATCTTGTACCAAAGGCTGCGCTCACCCAGCATGTCGCCATGGTCGCCCGAGAACACTACGATGGTGTCCTCGCGCAGACCGCAGTCGTCCAGGGTCTTGAGCAGCGCGCCAATCTGGCTGTCCACATAGCTGCAGGCGCCAAAGTAGGCGCGCCGTGCGCGGGCAATCGCCTCGTCGGGCAGGGGCTTGTCCCACAGGTCAATCACCTTGAGCAGGCGCTTGGAGTGCGCGTCTTGATTGGCTTGGGCGATCACGGTGCGCGGCATGGGAATGTCCACGCCTTCGTACAAGTCCCAGTATTCGGCGGGAATGGTGTACGGGTCGTGCGGGTGCGTCATCGACACGGTCAGGCAAAACGGCTGCTCGGGCGTGTTGCGCACGTGGTCATACAGGTACTGGCGCGCCTTGAACACCACCTCTTCGTCAAAGTCGAGCTGGTTGCTGCGCACGCACGGCCCGGCCTGCAGCACCGAGGCCATGTTGTGGTACCAGCTGGGGCGCTTTTCTAGTTCGTCCCAGTTGACGGCCCAGCCGTAGTCGGCGGGGTAGATGTCGCTCGTCAGGCGTTCCTCGTAGCCGTGCAACTGGTCGGGGCCGCAAAAATGCATCTTGCCCGAGAGCGCCGTTCGGTAGCCCAAATTGCGCAGGTAATGCGCGTAGGTGGGCACGTCTGCAGACAAGTCGGCGGCGTTGTCAAAGCCGCCAATGCGCGAAGGCAACTGGCCGCTCACCAAGCTAAAGCGCGAGGGCGCGCACAGCGGGCTGTTGCAATAGGCTGAATCAAAAGTCACGCCCTGGGCCGCCAGTTTGGACAAATGCGGCATCTGCACTTTGGACGCCGGGTCATGCAGCGGCAACAAGGGCGCGGCCATTTGGTCGGCCATGATGAACAGGATGTGGGGGCGTTTGGTGGTGGCGTGGCTCATGGGGTCGCTTAAAAACGTAGGAAAGGTGGCGCTCTAGGCCGGTAATGGTACTTGGCGCGCCTCAGGAGCAAGGCGCCCGTAGGGCCGCCTACAAAAGCCTGGCGCTTTGGCCCTGCGCCTGCAGCAAGGCCACGGCTTGCTTGTCAAAGGACACAAAGGTGTCGCCGCCCAGCCACTGGCCTTCAAAGGCGATCACGCCGTCGGCAAAGTCGCCCCCGGCTTCGAGCACGGCCAGGCCAGCGTCAACGGCGGGGCGGTTGGCCTGCACATTGGACGCCGCCATCAGGGCGCGTATGGCTGTTGCCGCATCGCCCGCGCCAAAACCGTAGACGCGGCGCAGCACCCACACCAGCTCGCACAAACTAGGCAGCGCCACGGCCACCAGGCTTGCCGACAACAGGGCGTCGGTGGCGGTCTGCGCTTGTTGCGGGTCGTCGCGCACCAAGGCACGCACCAGCACATTGGTATCAGCCGTGATCTTCATGGCGTGTCGCTCCAGGCTTTGGCGATGGCCTGGTCGATTTCTTCTAGGGTGGCAACTTTGTTGGTTTTGCCAGCCAGCAGCCCAACAAAGCCGTCCAAACTGCCTGCGGGCCGTGCCGCGTGCAGCACGCCCTTGCCGCCGGGCAGCAAGTCCAGCTCAATCTTGTCGCCGGGCGCAATGCCCAGGTGCTGCAGCACCTCCTTGCGAAAAGTGACTTGCCCCCGGGCGGTGACGGTCAATTGGGTCATATCAAGGTCCTTTGATTGCTAGGTCTAAAGTGTAATGGAGAACTGCATTATTTGGGTGGTCTGCCGAGATTGCACGGGCTTCTGGCGCAGCTGTGGGGGCATGCGGCTTTGCCGCTACAGTCCATCTTTATGCCCCTTGCTGAACTCACTGCCTTGCTGTTGCTGTCCACCGCCTCCAGCTTCACCCCCGGCCCCAACACCGCGCTGTCTACCGCCTTGGGCGCCAATTTGGGGCTCAAGCACGCAATGCGCTTTGTCTGCGCGGTGCCGGTGGGCTGGGGCTTGCTGTTTACGCTGTGCGCGGCCGGCTTGGGTGCGGTGGTGCTGGCGGTGCCGGGCTTGCGCCTGGCCATCCAAGCCCTGGGCGTGGCCTATTTGCTGTGGCTGGCCTTTAAGCTGCTGGGCGCCCGCGCCCTGGCGCAGGC
>CAMDHS010000229.1 GCA_945898115.1 Comamonas sp. lk | reverse complement strand
CACAACGCCAGCGGCCTGGGCCTGGGTTGGATGACCGCCTGGGCCATGCGCATGCGCGAGCGCGACCGCCGCGCCATCGTGATTGAAGGCGGCATGCAGAACTCGGGCCTGGCGCTGGGCATCATTGCGCTGCAGTTCAACAGCGATCTTGGCATGGTCACGCTGGCCAGCCTTTGGGGCATGTGGCATATCGTCAGCGGCATGGCACTGGCACTGATTTGGAGACGTAAAGATGCTCGACTGGCTCATTAAAGGCGGCACCGTCGTTGACGGCACGGGCGCAGCGCCCTATGTGGCCGACGTAGGCGTGCAGGGCGGGCGCATTGTGGAATTGGGCAGTATCACCACGCCCGCCCGGCAAACGCTGCAAGCCCAGGGCCTGTGGATCACGCCCGGTTTTATTGACATCCACACCCACTACGACGGCCAGGCCACCTGGGATGACTGCTTTACCCCCAGCATTTACCACGGTGTCACCACGGTGGTGATGGGCAACTGCGGTGTCGGGTTCGCGCCCGTGCGCCCCGGCCATGAGGACGACCTGGTCAAGCTGATGGAAGGCGTGGAAGACATTCCGGGCGCCGCGCTGTTTGAGGGCATCCGCTGGAACTGGGAGAGTTTTCCGCAGTACATGGACGCCCTGGCCGCCACGCCGCGCAGCCTGGACTACCTGGTGCAAGTGCCGCACGACCCGCTGCGCATGTACGTGATGGGCGAGCGCGCCCTGGCCCACACCACCGCCACGCCCGCCGACATTGACGCCATGCGCGCCCTGCTGCGCGAGGCGCTGCAGGCCGGTGCTGCGGGCCTAAGCACCGGGCGCAGCGACAACCACCGAACCTCTGAGGGCAAAGACACCCCCGCCGCCAACGCCAGCGCCCAAGAGCTGACCGGCATCGCCCAGGCTTTTAACGGCCTGCACCACGGCGTGGTGCAGGTGGTGAGCGACTACAACCTGCTGCAAGGCCCAGGCCAGTTTGATGCCGAATTTGACCTGGTCGAAGCCCTGGCGCGCGCCAGCGGGCGCCCGCTGTCGCTCACCTGGCTGCAGCGCGACCCGGGTGGCGAACAGTTTCGCCAGATCCAAAGCCGGGTTGAGGCTGCCGTGGATGCGGGATTGCCGCTGTACCTGCAAACGGCGGCGCGCGGCATTGGCGTGATCACCGGCTTTGACGCAAGCTTCCACCCCTTTATGGGCTTTGCGGGCTACAAGGAAGTGGCGCACCTGCCGCTGGCCGAGCGCGCTGCGGCCCTGCGCGAGCCCGAACGCAAGGCGCGCATCTTGGCGCAAAAGTCCGAACCCTTGGCGGGCGACGGCAGCGCGGTGCCGCCGCTGGTGGACATCTTGCTGGCTCAGATTGAGCGCATCAGCGGCCGCATGTTTCCGCTGGCGCAGCAGCCCAATTACGCGCCCACCGTCATGCAAAGCTTTTATGTGCGGGCACGCCAGGCCGGCACCTCGGCGCTGGAGGCGATGTACGACTACCTGTGCGCAGGCGACGGCCAGGGGCTGATTTACTTTCCCATCTTCAACTACAACGACGGATCGCTGGCCACGGTGCGCGAGATGCTGGCGCATCCGCGCGCTTTGAGCGGCCTGAGCGACGCTGGCGCCCATGTGGGCACGGTGTGCGACGCCAGCTTTAGCACCTTCATGCTCAGCCACTGGGTGGCGCAAAGTGGGCCGCTGGGCATGGCGCTAGAGCACGCAGTAGAAATGATGACCCGGCGCAACGCGCGCTACCTGGGCCTGAACGACCGGGGCGTGATTGCGCTGGGCCAGCGCGCCGACCTCAACGCCATTGACCCAGCGCAACTGGGCCTGCCCCTGCCCGCCATGGTGCGCGACCTGCCCGCCGGGGGCAAGCGACTGATGCAAGGCGCCACCGGCTATGTGAGCACCTGGGTGGCGGGGGAACAAGTGCAGGCCCAAGGCCACATTACCGAGGCGCGCCCCGGGCGCCTGGTGCGCATGGGGCAAACAGCGACCTGAACGGCAGCCTGATTGGGAGCGGGCCGCGGCTGCGGACCGATTGAGGCGCAGGCCAGGCCGGCGAGTCGAGTGGGGCGCAGGCCAGGCCTGCGCGTCGAGTGGGGAACGGGCCGCGCCTGCGGTCTGCGAGCGAAGCGGGCCAAGTGAGGCGCAGTCCACGAAGACGCCCGGCGTTTTATTGCCCGCCGTGCCACACCGCTAAAACGCTATTGCGCTATTACGCAAATACGCCGAAACGCTTAAGCGCTCAAGCGCGGCGGCGCCAGCCCCAAGCCACCACGGCCAAGCCCAGCAGCCACAGCGGCCACAAGCCAAAGCGCGCCGCCCACCAGGCAAAGGGGGTTAGCCCCTCGCGCCCTTGCACTTCGCCCACCAGCACGCCTTCGGTCAGGCGCGGCAAGGCGGCGCGGGTCTGGCCTTGGTGGTCCAGAATCGCGGTAGCACCCGTGTTGGTGGCGCGCACAAAGGGGCGCTGAAATTCGAGCGTGCGCATGCGCGAGATCGCCACATGCTGGTCCACCGCCACGGTGTCGCCAAACCAGGCCAGGTTGCTCACATTCACAAAAATCGTGGGCGCAAGCGCCGCATCTTTAAAGCGCGCCGCCAGCTCTTCACCAAACAAGTCCTCGTAGCAAATATTGGGCGCCAGGCGCTGACCCTGCACCGCAAACGAAGCCTGCCCCAGCGCGCCGCGGTTGAAGTCGCCAAGCGGAATGTGCATCAGCGCAGTAAACCAGCGAAACAGGGGCGGAATGAATTCGCCAAAGGGCACCAGGTGGTGTTTGTCGTAGCGCAATGGCTGCGCCACCCCGCTCACCAGCCCCACGACCGAATTGCTATAGCCCTGCGCCTCGTTGCCCAGGGGCATGCCAATGACGGCAGCGCGACCTGCGCTATCCATGGCCGCGCGCAACCTATCCCAATAGCCTTCGGGCAGCTGAAAAGGCAGTACCGGCAGCGCCGTCTCGGGCGCCACCACCAGTGCAGTCTTGGCGGCCAGCAGCTCGGTTTGGTACCAGACCAGCGCGCGCGCCACGCCGGTGCCGATCTCAAATTTTTCGTTCTGCGGAATATTGCCTTGCAAAAGCGTGACTGACAGGCTGCCGCTGCTGCGCGTCCAGTCGTTCCAACTGGCGGGCACGGCCAGCGGCAGCGCCACCACCAGCGCGGCCCAAACCCAGCCATCCGCGCGCTGCGGTCGGACGCCAGCCACCGGCAAGCCTGCACGGACCAGAACGCGCGCCTGCACTTCTGCACCCGAGGGCCAGCCGACCAGTGCGCTCGCCATCTGCGCCAGCACCATCCCCAGGCCCGCCGCCAGCGCGGTCATGCCGTACACACCGACCCAGGGGGCATAAAAAGCCAGCGGGCCGTCGAGATGCGCATAGCCGCCCGCGCCCCAGCCAAAGCCGGTCAGCCAGGTGCCGCGCGCCATCTCTGCCATCATCCACAAGAGGCCAAACAGCAGCACCACCCCGTGGCGACCGGCCAGGCGCCACCACACATCGCAGACCAGCCCAAAATACAGCGCCAGCAGCGCCGACAGCACGACGATGGCCAGTATGGCCAGCGGCGCGGCCAGGCCGCCATAGGTGTGCATGGCAACAAACAGCCACCAGTAGGTGCACGACAGGTAGGCGGTGCCAAACCACCAGCCCGCCGCAAAGGCCTGGCTGGCATTGCGCGCGCGCAGCAGCACCAGCGCCAGCAGGCCCATGGCTGCGATTTGCAGTGGCCACAGTGTTTGTCCGCGAGAGAAACCGAAATCAAGAGGCCAGGCGGTGCTCAATGCATGCAGCGCCCCAGCCAGCAAGAGCAACAAACCGCGCCCCAAAAACAGGCTTTGCGCCGGGGGCAGGACCCGGCCGACCAGGCTCACACCGTCGCCACGGGCAAGACCTTGAACCAGCGCACCGCGCCGCCCTTGGTATGCAAGACCACAAACTCCAGGCCAGCGATCACATGGCGCTCGCCACGCTTGGGCACGTGGCCCATCTCATGCGCTACCAAGCCGCCTATGGTGTCAAATTCGTCGGCGTCTTCGCGCGCCTGCAGATCCACGTTGAATGCGGTGGCAATGCGCTCGATGGGCGCGGCGCCATTGACCCGGTAGCCGCCGTCGGGCAGCGCAAAAATATCGCCGTCGTCGTCTTCGATATCGAACTCGTCTTCGATTTCACCCACGATTTGTTCCAGCACGTCCTCAATCGTGATGAGCCCGGCCACGCGGCCAAACTCGTCTATCACGATGGCCAGATGATTGCGATAGCCGCGAAAGTCGCGCAGCAAGTCGTTCAGGCCCTTGGTCTCGGGCACAAACACGGCCGGACGCAGCAGGGCGCGGATGTTGAGTTCGGGGGCGCGTTGCAGCTTGAGCAGGTCTTTGGCCATCAGCGTGCCGATGATGTTTTCGCGCTCGCCCTCGTACACCGGAAAGCGCGAGTGCGCCGTGTCGATGATGGTGTGCATCAGCTCGTCCATGGGTGCCTGGATATTGATCAGGTCCATGCGCGTGGCCGCCACCATCACGTCGCCGGCCGTCATGTCGGCCATGCGGATCACACCCTCGAGCATGGCGCGCGACTGGGCGCCGATGATTTTGTTGTCCTCGGCCTCGACCAAGGTTTCGATCAGCTCGGCCGCCGAGTCGGGGCCGGGATGGATAAATTCTGCCAAGCGTTGCAGAAAAGTTCGCTTGTCTTCAAATTTGGCGGGATGCGCGGGGTGGGGGTCTGACACAGACGTGGGGCACGAATGCCGTTTTTGCGAAGCCTCTAGGATAGCCCATCGCCAAGACGCGCCCGAAGGCGTGTGCCTGCGCCGCTCAAGAGGAAGAATTTCCGTGCGACTGGCGGATTTGCTGGCGCACTTCCTGAATGCCGGCCAGGATGCCCCAAAACTGCTGCGCCTGCTCCTTCAGGCAGTAATCGGTATCGGCAATTTGCACGTCCATGGCCTCGTTCATTTGCGACTGCAGCGTGCGCGCGGGCAGTTGCAAGTAAGCGTCAGACTCCGAGCCAAAACGCTCCACCGTGGCCCCGGCCTTGCGGGCGATCTTGAGCATGGCGCTGTTTTCGCTCAG
>CAMDHS010000228.1 GCA_945898115.1 Comamonas sp. lk | reverse complement strand
AAGCGCTGGGACAATGGACGCGATGTGGTGCTTGCCGGTGACGCTGCGGGCGTGGTGGCTCCGGCGTCTGGCGAGGGTATTTACTACGCCATGTACGGCGGGCAGTTGGCAGCGCAGTCAGCGCACGAATTGCTACGCACCGGTGATGCCCGTTGCCTTCGGCTTGCGCGCAAGCGGTTTATGCAAAAGCACCGCACTGTGTTCACAGTGCTGGGAGTCATGCAGTGGTTTTGGTACAGCAGTGAAAAACGGCGCGAACGCTTCGTCAAAATCTGTGAAGACCGCGATGTGCAGCAACTCACCTTTGAGTCGTACATGAACAAAGAGTTGGTGCGCAAAAAGCCCATGGCCCATGTGCGCATCTTCTTCAAAGACATGGCGCATCTGCTGGGTCTGGCCAAGGTCTGAACTTGTGGAGTATTGGTATGCCTCGGGCACGCTGGTTGATGGTGTCATCACGCTGACCGTGGTTGAACTGCTGGCTTTATGGATCTTCCACAAGCGAACCGGGCGGGGCTTGGCGCCGTCTGACTACTTGCTCAATGGCTTGGCCGGATTGAGCCTGATGGTGGCTTTGCGTGGGGCTTTGACGCCGCTATGGAGCCTTGTGGCCTTGGGCCTCCTGCTCGCGGGTGCCGCACACTATGCTGATTTGTGGGTCCGCGCGCGGGGCAAACCTTAGCCCGATACGCCCCTAACGATCGGCATCTTTTGGGGGCGCTTTGCCTGCGCGTCCAAGCCCAATATGGCGCGCAAAATTCTGCGCCAAATAGTCTTCTCCGTGCTCGAGCATAAAGTAGCGAAAAGCTTCGGCGGCAGGCGAGAGCAACTTCGACAGTGTGTGCACCACGTTCCAGGCGCGCACCACTGGCGCGCCCTCCACGTCGAGCACTGTAATCAGGTGGTTGTCGAGCTCCAGACCCAAGGTATGCAGCGACAAAAAGCTCAGTCCCATGCCCGCCATCACCGCTTGTTTGATGGTTTCGTTGCTCGCCATTTCCATGGTCACCCGGGGTTCAACCCGGGCGGCGCCTAGAAAGCGCTCTAGCGCTGCGCGCGTGCCCGAGCCGGGCTCGCGCATGATGAAGGCTTGCCCCTGCAGCTCGCCAGGGGCCAGCGTCTCGCGCTGTGCAAACGGGTGTTGCACGGCGGACACAAATACGTGGGGGTGGGCGGCGAAGGGTTCGGCCCGTGTAGCAAGCTCGTTGGGCGGGCGGCCCATGATGGCAATGTCCACCTCGTTGGCGCTGAGCATCTTTACCAATTGTTCGCGGTTGCCAACCACTAGCTTGATGTCGATTCCCTCGTGCTCTTGGCGAAACTTCGCTAGCAGGTGCGGCAAAAAATACTTGGCGGTGCTGACCATGCCAATGGTGAGCAATCCGACTTCGAGCTTTTGCAGGCGCAAGGCGGCATCTTCGGCATCTTTGAGCGTGGCCAGCATCTTGCGCGCGTAGACCAGCATGTACTCGCCCACCGTGGTCAGCGACACGGTGCGACCGCTGCGGTCAAACAAGGGCATGCCGATGTGCTTTTCCAATTCGCGCACCTGCATGGTCACGGCTGGGGGCGTGAGATTCAAGGTTTGCGCCGCGCGCACAAAACTCAAATGGCGGGCCACTTCGCTGAACACGCGCAGTTGACGGAAGGTTGCGTTTTTCATTCAGTAATAGCTTAACTGAAAACAAAGAATATATGAATTTACTTTCGAATGCTGCACTTCTACAGTCTGAATCATCAACCCCTCCAACCGAAAGGATAGCGCTATGGCTGGTCGTAATTTTCTGTTTGTACCCGGTCCCACCAACGTGCCCGATCGTATCCAGCGCGCCATGATGGTATCTATGGAGGACCATCGTTCGCCCCGCTTTCCTCAACTAACCCAGACTATTATGGCCGGGCTGCGCGAGGTTTTTCGCACCCAGTCCGGCACGCCCTTTGTGTTTCCGTCCTCAGGCACCGGTTGCTGGGAGGCGGCACTGACCAACACCCTGTCACCCGGCGACAAAGTGCTGGCGTCGCGTTTTGGCCAGTTCAGCCACCTTTGGATTGATATGTGCGAGCGCCTGGGTCTCGATGTGCAGATCGTGGATTGCGAGTGGGGCACCGGCGTGCCTTTGCAGCAATACCAAGACATCCTCAAGGCCGATACGCAGCACCAGATCAAAGCGGTGTTGGTCTGCCAGAACGAAACCGCCACCGGTGTGGCCTCGGATGTTGCAGGCGTGCGCGAAGCCTTGGACGAGGCCGTACACCCGGCCTTGCTATTTGTGGACTGCGTGTCCTCTTTAGGCTGCCTGGAGTTCCGCTTCGATGACTGGGGCATCGACATGGCGGTTTCTGGTTCACAAAAAGGCTTTATGTTGCCCGCGGGCCTGGGCATTTTGTGCGCCAGCCCCAAGGCGCTGGCGATGTACCCATCGTCCAAGCTCAAGCGGGCTTATTTTGATCTGCCGGACATGATCCAAAGCAACGCTACGGGCTACTTCCCCTACACCCCGGCTTTGACGCTCATGTACGGCCTGGTTGAGGCGCTCAAGATGATCAGCGAAGAGGGCCTGGACAATATCATCGCCCGACACCATTACCTGGCTGAAGGTGTGCGCGCTGCGGTGACCCAGGGCTGGCAACTCAAGCTCTGCGCTAAAGAGCAACGCTGGCACTCCGATACCGTGTCGGCGGTGATGCTGCCCGAAGGCATTGCGGGTACTGAAGTCATAGCCCGCGCCTACCATCGCTACAACCTCTCGCTGGGCGGCGGCCTGTCCAAAGTGGCCGGCAAGCTGTTTCGCATCGGCCATTTGGGCGACATGAATGAAATCCATTTGATGGCCGCTATCAACGGCGCAGAAATGGCCATGCTCGATTGCGGAGTCAAATTGCAGCCTGGCAGCGGCGCGGCGGCGGCCGGCAACTACTGGCGCACCCACGAGGCCCCATCAGGCCTATGCGCCATGCCTAAGCCGCAGGGGGCGCAGAGCGATGCAACACGCCCTAACCCGGCGCTTTCATCCCGCTAAAGCGCAGCAATGGGCCCGGGACCATGTGCGCCGGGTCGGATTTAAAGCTTGCGTCACTTGGCGAGTTCTCCAAAACGCACCACGACCTAGACCGCATTCGATTCAGTAAATACTTAACCCAAGTCCAAAAAGATATGAATTTACTTTTCTAACCAAGACTTCTACATTACTTTCCAGACCACCCCCAAACCTTTAACAGGAGACATTGATGAGCAATACCGACAGCGTAATCACCGACGGCAAAAAGCGCTACAGCGCTGGCGTCTTGAGATACAAGCAAATGGGCTATTGGGATCCCCACTACGTGCCCAAAGAGACCGACTTGATCGCCATGTTCCGCATGACGCCGCAAGAAGGCGTCGACTCCGAAGAGTGCGCAGCCGCAGTGGCCGGCGAATCCTCCACCGCCACTTGGACGGTGGTGTGGACCGACCGCCTGACCGCCTGCGACCTCTACCGCGCCAAAGCCTACCGCGTCGATGCCGTGCCCAACACAGGTCCCGGCACCAAGACAGAACAGCAGTACTTCGCCTACATCGCTTACGACATTGACTTGTTCGAAGGAGGCTCGATCGCCAACCTGACTGCGTCGATCATCGGCAACGTTTTTGGCTTTAAGGCGGTGAAGGCGCTGCGCTTGGAAGACATGCGCATCCCAGTTGCCTACCTGAAGACCTTCCAAGGTCCTGCTACCGGCGTTGTCGTAGAGCGCGAGCGTCTGGACAAGTTCGGCCGCCCGCTGCTCGGCGCCACCACCAAGCCCAAGCTCGGCCTGTCGGGTCGCAACTATGGCCGCGTGGTGTACGAGGGCCTCAAAGGCGGTCTCGATTTCATGAAAGACGACGAGAACATCAACTCGCAGCCCTTTATGCACTGGCGTGATCGTTTCCTTTACTGTATGGAAGCCGTCAACAAAGCCAGCGCGGCTACCGGTGAGGTCAAAGGCCACTACCTGAACGTCACCGCCGGCACCATGGAAGAAATGTACGCACGTGCCGAATTCGCCAAGAGCCTGGGCAGCGTGATCATCATGATCGACCTGGTCATCGGCTACACGGCGATCCAGAGCATGGCCTTGTGGGCGCGCAAAAACGACATGATCCTGCACCTGCACCGCGCAGGCAACAGCACCTACTCGCGCCAAAAGAACCACGGCATGAACTTCCGCGTCATCTGCAAATGGATGCGCATGGCGGGTGTGGACCACATCCACGCCGGCACAGTGGTCGGCAAGTTGGAAGGTGACCCGATGATGATCCGAGGCTTCTACGACACGCTGCTCGACACGCATACACCCATGCAACTCGAAAAGGGCCTGTTCTTCGAGCAAGACTGGGCGTCGCTCAACAAGGTCATGCCAGTCGCGTCTGGCGGCATCCATGCCGGCCAGATGCACCAGCTGCTGACCTACCTCGGCGACGACGTGGTGCTGCAGTTCGGCGGCGGTACGATTGGCCACCCGATGGGTATTCAGGCCGGCGCCACAGCGAATCGCGTTGCCCTCGAAGCCATGGTGCTGGCGCGCAATGAAGGCCGCGATATCTGGAACGAAGGCCCGCAAATTCTGCAGGACGCCGCCAAGTGGTGCTCGCCACTGAAAGCCGCCATCGACACCTGGGGCGACATCGCATTTAATTACGAATCCACCGACACCGCCGACTTCGCCGTCACGCCGACGGCTTCCATTTAAGGAGATCCTCATCATGATGACTAACCACGGCAATCGCATCACACAGGGCCAGTTTTCCTACCTGCCCGACCTCACTGACCAGCAGATCAGCGCACAGATCGAGTACGCGCTCGGCAAAAACTGGGCGCTCGGCGTTGAATACACCGACGACCCGCATCCTCGCAACACCTACTGGGAGATGTATGGCAACCCGATGTTTGACTTGAAGGACGCGTCAGCAATTTTGACGGAGGTCAATGCCTGCCGCAAGACGTTTCCTAATCACTACATTCGCGTGACGGCCTTCGATGCAACACAAGGCGTTGAGTCGGTGCAAATGTCGTACATCGTCAACCGGCCCAAGACCGAACCAGGCTTCGGCTTGACGAGGCA
>CAMDHS010000227.1 GCA_945898115.1 Comamonas sp. lk | reverse complement strand
CAATTGCTTTGCACGCCGCAGTCGCCACAGCCTTCGCACACCAGCTCGTTGATCACCACGCGCACCGCCGGATCGACCAGCGTGCCGCGCTTGCGGCGGCGGCGTTTTTCGGTGGCACAGGTTTGGTCGTAGATGATGACGGTCGTGCCTTTGATCTCCCGAAACTCACGCTGAATGCGATCAAGCTCGTCGCGGTGCTCCACGTGCACGCCGTCGGGCAGGCCTTTGGCCGTGGCGTATTTTTCAGGCTCGTCGGTGACGACTACGATGCGCTGCGCGCCTTCGGCCCGCATGCTTTGCGCGATTTGCACCACGCTGTGGCCCTCGGGCCGCTCACCGATTTGTTGGCCGCCGGTCATGGCCACGGCGTCGTTGTACAAGATTTTGTAGGTGATGTTGACGCCCGCCGCGATCGACTGGCGCACCGCCAGCAAGCCGCTGTGGAAATAGGTGCCGTCGCCCAGATTGGCAAAAATGTGCTGGTCGTGGGCAAAGGGCTGCTGCCCGACCCAGGGCACGCCCTCGCCGCCCATTTGGGTAAAGCCCGTGGTGGCGCGGTCCATCCAGATGGTCATGAAATGGCAGCCAATGCCGGCCATGGCGCGCGAGCCCTCGGGCACCTTGGTGCTGGTGTTGTGCGGGCAGCCCGAACAAAACCAGGGCTGGCGCAGCGCTTCTGGCGCGCCGAGTTGCAGCGTTTGCATGGCGCGTTCTTTGGCGTCCAAAATAGCAATATGCGCGTCCATGCGGGCGGACACGTCGGCGTCCACGCCCAGCTTTTTCAGGCGCTGGGCAATGGCGCGGGCAATCAGCGCAGGCGACAAATCGGCATTCGCTCGCAGCAAAGTGTTGGCGCTGGGGTTGGGCATGGACCATTCGCCGCCGCCGCCCACACCGTTTCCATCTTGGCTGTCGCTCTCCACCTCGTTGAACTTGCCCAGCACGCGCGGGCGCACGTCGGCACGCCAGTTGTACAGCTCTTCTTTCAGCTGGTATTCAATGACCTGGCGCTTTTCTTCCACCCCCAAAATCTCTTGCAAGCCGGTGGCAAATTCGCGTGTGAGCTGGGCTTCGAGCGGCCACACCACCGCCACCTTGTGCAGGCGAATACCCACGCGCTGGCAGGTGGCGTCGTCCAGGCCCAGGTCGAGCAAGGCCTGGCGCGTGTCGTTAAAAGCCTTGCCGCTGGCCATCAGGCCAAAGCGGTCGTGCGGGCCTTGAATGACGTTGTAGTTGAGCCGGTTGGCGCGGATATAGGCCAGCGCGGCGTACCACTTGGTGTCAAACAGGCGCGCTTCTTGTTCGAGCGCGGCGTCGGGCCAGCGGATGTACACGCCACCGGGGGGCATCACAAAATCAGTGGGCATCTGGATGCGCACCCGGTGCGCGTCCACGTCCACCGAGGCGCTGGATTCGACAATTTCCTGGATGGTTTTCATGCCGGCCCACACGCCCGAGAAGCGGCTCATGGCAAAGGCGTGCACGCCCAAATCCAGCACGTCTTGCACGCTGGCCGGAAAAAACAGCGGCGTGCCGCAGGCCTTGAAAATATGGTCGCTCTGGTGCGCGGCGGTGGAGCTTTTGGCCACGTGGTCGTCCCCGGCCACCGCAATCACGCCGCCCCAGGGCGTGGTGCCCGCCATATTGGCGTGCTTGAACACGTCCGAGCAGCGGTCCACGCCCGGGCCCTTGCCGTACCAAATGCCAAACACGCCGTCGTATTTATTCACCCCCGGCGGCGCAAAACCGAGCTGCTGCGTGCCCCAAAGCGCGGTAGCCGCCAGCTCTTCGTTGACGCCGGGCTGGAACACCACATGGTGTTCTTGCAAATGCGCTTTGGCTTTTTGCAGCGCCTGGTCGTAATTGCCCAGGGGCGAGCCGCGGTAGCCGCTGATAAAGCCGGCCGTGTTTTTGCCTGCGGCCAGGTCGCGCACGCGCTGCAGCATGGGCAGGCGCACCAGGGCTTGCACGCCGCTCATGAAGGCGGTGCCGGTGCTCAGGGTGTATTTGTCGTCCAGGCTCAGGGCGTGGGGGGCGGGCCGCAGCTGGGCCGCGTTCAATGGGGCGTTCATGGTCAGAAGTCTCCTGAAGTTTGGTGAGCCGCCTTGTGGGCAGCAATCAGCGCAGCCGCTTCCGGGTAGGAAGGGTGCACCTGGCGCGCAGTGTAGTCAACTCAAAAACAGGTATGTATCGCACCGGAGACGGCGCCTTTGATGAAGATCGACACCGTGATCGGGCTCAGGCGTCTTGCACCGCAGTCGCGGCCTCTGGGTACAGGTTGGGAAACAGCAGGTGCAAGCTGTCTAGCGGAAAGCCGATGCGCACCGCGCCTTTGGGCGTGTCGCTTTGCAACAAGCCGTCCTCAAGTAGTTTGGCCAAAACCTTGCGCCCGGTGCGCTCGGCCAGGCCGGTCATCTGGACAAAGTCGCCGCGCGCCACCGGCCCCGCTGCCAGCACATGGTGCAGGGCCAAAATCGCCTCGGGGCGGTAGGTAGACGCATCGCCCTGCTGGCTGCGCACCAGCACCAGGCCGGCCAAGCGCTCTTTGAGCGCGGGCAAGTCGAGTGCCTGCGCCATGAATCGAACCTGGTCGTGGCAGAGGTCGATAAAAAATTCGCACCAAGCGCGGAGCATTTTTTCGCTCAGGTTGCCTCGGCCGTCCGTGTCGCCGTGGCGTGGCATGTCGGCCTCGGACAGGCGGGCGTAATAGGCGTCGCGCTGGCGGGCCAGGCCCCGGTTGGCCGACCACAACCCGCCGCTCAAGTGGTGCAGCACGGCGTGTAACTGCAACCGCACGGCGCGGCCATTGCCGTCCAAAAAGGGATGAACCCACACCAAGCGGTGGTGCGCGCAGGCCGCCACCACGAGCAGGCGGTCTAGGCCCCAGTCGCGTGCGTAGACGGCGTCGGTGCGCGCCAAAAACTGCGGCACCGAGGCCCAGGCGGGCGGCTGGTGCCGGGCCACGGTGACGTCTTCGCTGCGCAACGCCCCAGGCTCCACGCTGCGGCCTTCGTCGCTCAGGCGGTCGGGGCCAGAAAGCTGGGCGTACAGGCTTTGGTGCGCCATCACCAGCGTGCGGCTGTGCAACGCCTGCGCCTCGGTAGGCGCTGCCGCCTCAAGCGCCATTTCTGCCCGGATGTGGGCCAGCGCCAGCCGTTGGCGTTTGGCAACGTTGGGCTGGTCAGAAAAATCTGCCTTGAGCGCCCGCTCAATGTTCAAAGGATGGGTGCTTTGGCCTTCAATGCGGTTGGAGTAGTACGAGTTCATGGACCGCACCAGCGCCCGAATCTCGCCTCGGGTGGCCTCGTTGGTGGCGCCTTGCAGGCGCAGCGCCGCCTCAATGACGGGGCGCGCCTGCAGCGCCAGCGCATCGAGCCCCACGCCGGGCAGCAGGGGTTCAAACTGGTGCGGCTGGTCGTAGGCCTGAACGATGGCGGGTTGAATTGACATTATGTTGCCGATCTTTATTGTCGGTAACTTTAGGTATAAATCTTTTTAAAGTCAATGACTTATGAAGAATTAAAACTTAATTTTACGAAAAAATCTGCCGGTATTTTTGCCGGTATTTTTCTGGTTAGTCAACTCAAAAACAGGTATGTATCGCACCGGAGACGGCGCCGTCGTCCTCTACCAGCGGCATCCAGCGCCATTTGTCAAAGGTGGTGCAGGGGTGCGACAGGCCCAAGGCCACGCGGTCGCCCACGGCGGGCACGCGGCTGGCCGGGTCAAAGCGCAAATAGGCGTGCTGGTCGTTCAGGGCGGTGATGCGCCAGTCGGGCGGCGGGCTTCGCGCGTCTTGCAGGCGGCGCACGTGCGGCGGGGCGTGCCACTGCACCGTGGGCAGCGCCAGGTCGTAAGAAATGTCGCGCTTGCCGCAGCTCAGCAGCGCCAGGCCCGGTTCGGGCACGGATTGCACCATCGCCCAGACTTCGAGTGCAGGCAACAGCGAGTCAAGCAGCCCCTCGCGCTGCTCCACCAAGCGCAGGTAGTGGTGGTAATGTTCGTGGTCGTGCGCCAGGTAGCAGCCTGAGCGCAGCACGCCGCACACCGGTTGTGACAGGCCCTGGGCCTGCAAGAGCGGCAGCACCAGGTCAAACACGGCCGATCCACCGGCTGACAGCACGATCTCGCCGGGCGCAAACCAGCCGTTTGCATCACAGGCGCGGGCCACGTCCAGCACGCGGCGCACCAGGTCGCTCACCTGCACCGGGTCGAGAGCGGGGTCGCACACGGCGGCGTGGCCTTCGTAGCACTCCACGCCACCCAGGCGCACGGCGGGCGAGGCGGCCAGTGCCTGGGCCAAGACGAGCGCCTCGTCCAGGCTGCGGCAGCCTGTGCGCTGGCCGGCAATGCCCATTTCCAGCAGCACATCAAAAGGTTCAAACCGGGTTTGCGCCGCCGCCCATTGCTCAATCAGCCGCAACTGCGCCAGCGAATCCACCAAAAACCACACGCGCAAATCGGGGTGCTGGCGCAGCAGGTGCTGCAGCCCGGCCAGATCAGCCGCACCCAGCACCTGGTTGGCAATGATGGCGCGCCGCACACCCGCCACCACGCCCACGCTGAGTTGGAACACGGTAGCAAAGGTCAGGCCCCAGGCACCAGCGCTAATCTGCAGCGCAAACAGCTCAGGCGACATGGTGGTCTTGCCATGCGGCGCAAAGCGCACGCCCTTGCGGTCGGCGAAATCTTGCATCCAGCGCAGGTTGTGCATCAGCGCGCTGCGGCGCAGCACGGCTAGTGGGTAGGCCAGGTCGTCGTCGAGCAGGCGCCAGCCGCGTTGGGCGATGTCTGGCAGCGGGCCGGGGGTGGCGGACAAGGGGAAGCTTTTGGGGTGGTGCGCTATTTGGGACATGGTGGGTAGTTATCTCCTTTGGGCACGGCGTCATTGCGACTTGTCTTGGCGGAAACAGGCGCAGCAGCTCGTAAGGGTTGTGCGTCGCAAAAGACCCGCTGATTGGTGCAGGCGCTACTTGAATCAGTGTACGCAATGGGCCGACAGGCGTAAAAAAGCCCCGCAGCCTGGTGGGTGCGGGGCTAGTCAGCCAGGCCGCTGCGGCCTGCGCGGGAAGGTGTTATCGGCGCACGAGCTTGGCTGTGCCCGACGCACTACCGTCAATGTAGCTGCCGACTCCGGTGC
>CAMDHS010000226.1 GCA_945898115.1 Comamonas sp. lk | reverse complement strand
GTGGAAGTGATGAAGGAAATGCCCATCACCCTGATGACCCGCCCCTTTGGCTGGGACACGCTGGCGGTGCGCATTTACGAGATGACGTCCGAGGGCATGTGGGAGCGCGCCGCGCTGCCCAGTGTGTGCGTGGTGCTGGCGGGTCTGCTGCCGATATTTTTACTGGTCCGAAAGAGCGAGCAAGATTAAGCATGGCAAGTTCCACACCGCATTCCTCCCTTCCCGCGCGTGCCCCTGGCGCTGCGGGGGGCACTGTCGCCGCCTTGCAGATGGAGGGTGTGACGCTGGCCTATCCCGGCCAGGTGGCGCCCGTGGTGCGCGATGTGTCGCTGCAACTGGCGCCAGGTGACATCGCCTGCCTGCTGGGGCCCTCGGGCGGTGGCAAGACCACGCTGCTGCGCGCCATTGCCGGCTTCGCGCCTTTGCAAGCCGGGCGCATCGCCATCATGGGGCGCGAGGTGTCGGGCGCGGGCGTGCAGGTGCCCACAGAGCAGCGCAATGTGGGCATGGTGTTTCAGGACTACGCGCTGTTTCCCCACCTCACGGTGCAGGGCAATATTGGCTTTGGTTTGCACGGCCTTGGCGCCAGCGCCGCCCAAGCGCGGGTGCAAGAGATGCTGCACATGGTGGGGCTGCAAAGCCTGGCGCAGCGCTATGTGCATGAGCTCTCGGGCGGGCAGCAGCAGCGCGTGGCGCTGGCGCGCGCACTGGCGCCCAAGCCCCAATTGCTTTTGCTCGATGAGCCCTTTTCCAACCTGGATGTGAGCCTGCGCGAACACCTGGCCCGGGAGGTGCGGGCACTGCTCAAAGCCACCGGAACCACCGCCGTGCTGGTCACGCACGACCAGCAGGAAGCGTTTGCCGTGGCCGACTATGTGGCGGTGCTGGCCCAGGGGCGCGTGCAGCAGTGGGGCACGCCGATGGCGCTGTACCACGAGCCGGTCAACCGCCTGGTGGCCAACTTTTTGGGCGAGGGCGCCTGGATTCCCATGCGCCACAGTGCCAGCGGCACCCTGGTGACCGAGCTGGGCAGTTTTCCGGCGCCGCCGGGCGTCGGTGCGGACCTGGACGCTGGCACCCAGGCGCCGCAGGAACTGCTGGTGCGCCCGGACGACATCCTGCACGACGACGCCAGCCCGACCAAGGCGCGGGTAACGGCCAAGGTGTTTCGCGGTGCCAATTTTCTCTACACGCTGGCGCTGCCCTCGGGCCAGGCGGTGTTCTCGCTGGTGCCCAGCCACCACGACCACGCGCTGGGTGAATACATCGGGATCCGGCTGGAACTGGACCACCGCGTTCACTTTGCAGCAGAGCCCAGTTAGCCGGGCTACCCGCCTGGCGCTTGCCCACAGCGCAAATTAGCGGCTGCGCCCATCGCGGTAGGACGCCTTGGCGCCCGTCTTGGGCAGGCCATCGGCCTTGGCAATGCGCTCCATGGCAACGCCCGCATGGGCATGGGTAATGGCCAGGCCCAGGCCATCGGCGGCGTCGGGCCCGGGCAAGCCAGGCAGCGCCAGCAGGCGGCGCACCATTTCCTGAACCTGGGTTTTGTCGGCGCGGCCATAGCCCACCACCGCTTGCTTCATTTGCAAGGCGGTGTATTCGGCCACCACCAAGTTGGCATGCACCAGCGCAGTGACCAGTGCGCCGCGCGCCTGACCCAGCAGCAAGGTGGACTGCGGGTTGACGTTGACAAAGACGATTTCAATAGAGGCGCAATCGGGCCGGTAGCGCTCGATCACCTCGCCCACCCCGTCAAACAGCACTTTAAGGCGCGCAGGCAGCGCCTTGGTGTCCAAGTGGTGGGTGGTGATGGTGCCGCTGGCCACGTAGCGCAGCGCTGCGCCTTCTTGGTCAATCACGCCAAAGCCGGTAGTGCGCAAGCCGGGGTCTATGCCCAAAATTCTCATGGTGCTGCTCCGGGCAAGCGGGCGTCGCCCATGCGCGCCACGATGACCTGGGCGCGCGCGCTCAGGTATTCGGAATTGGGCAGCTTCTCAAAATAACGCGGCCGGGGCAGCATGACCACCAGGCGCGCCGCCTCATAAGGCGTGAGTTGTGCCGCACTTTTGCGAAAGTAGTGCTGGGCGGCGGCCTCGGCGCCAAACACGCCCTCGCCCCACTCCACGCTGTTGAGGTAAATCTCCAAAATGCGCTGCTTGCCCAGCAGCTGCTCCAGCAGCAAAGTCAGCACCAGCTCTTGGCCTTTGCGCAGCAAGGTGCGCTCACCCGACAAAAACAGGTTTTTGGCCAGCTGCTGGGTGATGGTGGAGCCGCCCACCACCTTGGGCGCGCGGGCATTTTTTGCATTCGCCGCAGCGTTTTGGGCAGCGCGCTGCGCCGCACGGTCTTCTGCCTTGGCGTTTTTGGCCCAGGCTTTTTCCAGCGCGGCCCAGTCCAGGCCGTCGTGGCTGCTGAAGCTGTCGTCCTCTGACGCAATCACCGCGCGCTTGAGGTGCACACTGATCTGGTCGTAGTCGCGCCACTGCTGGCGCCAGCGCAGGCTGCCCGTAGCCTGCACCCGCTGCCAGGCTTGCGAGCGCTCAAAGGCGGTGGACTGCGGATCGAGCCAAAGCATGGCGGCAATGCGCAGCACAAAAAACAGCTGCAAACCTACAAAGGCACATGCCAGCAGGGCCAAGAGACGCAAGAACGCTTGCATCATGGCGGCACCATCGCTTTGGTTTGCAAGGTGGCGTCCTGGGTAAAAGTGAAGCGCGACACCACCACCAACTGGTCTACCGTTTTACGCATGTCGGCGGTAAAGGCGCCAAAGGGCCCGGACTTGCGGGCGATTTCCTGGGCCCGGCGGTCCAGGTCGGGCTTGCCCGAGGCTTTGGCCACTTCGGCGTCCAGCACCGCGCCACGGTGGTCTACCGTGATCACCATGGTCAGGCTGCCGTAGAGCTTTTGGCCGCCTTTTTCTGGAAAGTGCGCGGTGCCGCGCGCCTCAATGGCCTGGCGCATGGCGTCGTAGTACAGGGCGTAGCTGGCCTCTTTGACTGCGGGGCTCAGAAAACGTTTGCGCGGGCGGGCGTTCTCGGCGTTGATGCGGTTTTCAATCTTGGCCAGCAGCTTGAGCATTTCGCGCCGCTTTTTCTCTTGTTCAGCGCGCTCTTGGGGCGAGTTACTGCTGCGGTTTTGGGCTTCGGTCAGGGCGGCGAGCTGCTGTTTAACGCGGTTGAGCAAGAGGTTTTGCTGTTGCTGCAAGTTTTGGCGGGTGGCCGTGGCAGCGGCCTCGACCAGATCGCCTTCTTGCGACAAGGGCGCGTTGGCCGTCATGCTGCTGGCCATGCCGTCGGCGGCCTCTCCGCCACCAGCCAGCGACGCTTGCGCTACGGCCTGGGCGTCTTCGGGCGGTATTTCGCTGCGCGCGTTGACCAGCACGACTTCGAGCGCGCTGTCGGCAAACATGCGGTCAAAGTCTTGCGGGCTGACAAAACGCACCGTCAACAGCGCGCCGTGCAGCACCAGCGACACCAGCAAAGCGCGCTGCAAGAGGCTGGCGCGCAGCCACCATCGCGTCAAAGTGTGCTGCACCGCCTGCCTCCGGCCCTAGCTGGCGTCGCCCTGCGGGGCCTCGTTGATATCAACCGCAATGGCAATCGGCCCGGCGGCTTCGTCCTCGTCCTCTGGCGCTTCATCGGCTTCCTGCGCGTCGGCATCACCCCCAGGCGTGGGCGCGTCCAGGCGCTCCACCACGGTGCCGTGGATATCCAGGGTGATCAGGTCCATCTCGCCCAAACGCACCCGCACACGGGCGCCACGCGGCAGACCCTGGGCGCCCATCACCGGCAGCACCAGCGGCAGTTCGTCCGCACGCACCATGTTTTCCTTGAACACGCTGCACACCAGCTCGAGCACGGCGTTTTGCTGCAGGTACTTGAGCGTCCAAAAGCGCTCCATTGCGCCTTGGTAGCCGTTGTAGGCGCTGTAGGCGGCGTCAAAGCTAGAGATGATGGAAAACAGCGCCGCGTCCTTGGGCTTGAAGGGCGCGGCCAGCGCCGCCGTACTGCCATGGCGGGCGCAGGCAATGATTTGCCACTGGTTGACCATGTCGGTGTAGCGGCGCAAGGGCGAGGTGCTCCAGGCGTAGCTTTTGACGCCAATGCCGGCGTGCGGCAGCGCCTTGGTGCCCATGCGCACCTTGACGCCGGGCGCTAGCGAAGCCTGGCTGCGGTAAATCGCGGGCACGCCGAGTTCGGCCATCCAGTTGCCCCAGGTGCTGTTGGCCAAAATCATGGCTTCGGCCACGATCAGGTCCAGCGGCGCGCCGCGGGCTCGGGTGGTAATCACCACTTGCTCGTCGCCTTGGGGCTCGGCGCCGCTGCTGCCCACGAGCTTGAAGTTGTAGTCCGGGCGGTTAAAGGTCTCGGGCTTGCCGCGCACCACTTCGCGCTTGGCCTTGAGGTCGCGCGCCAAGCGGTGCAAAAACGCCAGGCTGGGCTGCAGGCCGGCGAGTGGCGCGGCTTCGCTGCCCGGCACCGCCAGGGTGGTTTGCAGCCATTCTTCGGTCACGATGGCGTCGAGCTGGTCGTGGCGCAGGTTGTGGCTGATGGGCACGCTCTCGAGCCGGGTTTCGCTCGAAACAATCGTCAGAGTCGCCTCGTCCAGCATCACATACAAGCTCACCGCCGGGCAGTCGCGGCCCTCTTGAAGGGTGTAGTTTTGCACCACCGCGTCGGGCAGCATGGTGACTTTGTAGCCCGGCATGTAGACGGTGGACAGGCGGGCGCGGCCCAGGCGGTCGATGTCACTGTCGGGCAAGACGGCCAAAGCGGGCGCGGCAATGTGCACGCCCACGGTAACGGTGCCGCTGCCCAGGCCTTGCACTGAGAGCGCGTCGTCAATCTCGGTGGTGGCCGAGTCGTCAATCGAAAACGCCGACACCGAGGCCCGCAACAGCACCTCGCCCACCGGCGGGGCCGACGCTGCGGCAAAGCCCACGCCCTGGGGAAAGTTCTCTAGCAGGAAGCGCTTCCAGTGGAACTGGTAGGGCGAATCAATGGCGCCGCTGCGCTGCAGCAAATCAAGTGGCGCAGTGCGGGTGGCGCGTGAGGCGTCCACCACGGCCTTGTATTCGGGGGCGTTTTTGTCGGGCTTGAACAGAATTTTGTAAAGCTGCTCGCGCACCGGTTGCGGGCAGACGCCCTCGCC
>CAMDHS010000225.1 GCA_945898115.1 Comamonas sp. lk | reverse complement strand
CCTCCGGCGGCCTGGCAGGGGCCGATGGATAAAGAATCCAAGCCCAGAAGCCAAAAACCTTAAACTTCTGGTTTAAGCAAGATCAAGACACCAGGCAGCAATTCACAACTGCAAGGTCCTTCAGGCTCATACCTGGATTGGAAAATACTACCGCTTCCGCACCAACGTTCGGCCGCCTCCCGCGCACATCTCCCGCGCCAGCCTCAAGCCATCCAGCACCGCCGCTTCCTGTGTTTTGACCAACCAGCTGAGCGCGACGAGGCGCGCGATTGACAATATGTGAACAAGTGATTACATTTCGCCCATGTACACAGTGAAGCAGCTCCCGCAATTCGAACACTGGCTTTTCGGACTGAAAGACGGATTGACGCGTCGCCGTCTCGCGCGTCGGCTGGAAAAGGTTCAGCGCGGTCTGCTGGGTGACATTGCCCCAGTAGGCGAAGGCGTGTTTGAGATGCGCGAGTTCTTCGGCCCCGGATGGCGCATGTATTACCTACAGCAAGGAGATGTGTTGATCGTGATGCTCGGGGGTGGGGATAAATCCACCCAGCAAGCAGATATTGCGACTGCCATAGCCCTTTCCAAAACCCTTCAAGGAGTCTGACCATGACCAAGAAAATCAATGTTGCCGACTTGCCAGAATTTGATATGGCCGAACACCTGGACAGCGACCAAGCCATTGCCGAATACCTGACCATCGTGATGGAAGAAAACGACCCCAGCGAGCTGACTGCAGCGCTTGGCACCATCGCCCGCGCTCGCGGCATGGCGGAGGTAGCGCGCGCATCCGGCTTGACACGCGAGGCGCTTTACAAGGCCCTGCGCCCCAACTCGCAACCCCGCTTTGACACGATTGCCCGCGTCTGCACGGCGCTAGGGGTCAAGCTCGTGGCGCAGGTGGCTACGGCCTAAAGGATCTGGCGCTCTGTGGGTCACCAAAGTCCTACGTTCAAGCCGCCAACTTAGCACTGGCCAAGCGGTTCAGGCTAACGCCTTGCTCGGCAGCCATTAGCGCCAGATTTCGGTGGACGAGTGGCGGTATGCGCACGCGGAATTCGCCGCTGTAGTTTTTGTCCGCAAGCGCCGCCGGCACGGACTCGCCGTTAGCTTGCATGTCGCCCACTGCGTCAGATACTACTTTTTGAATTCCTTTGAGTGCCGCTTCCGGTGCCTTGGCCAACCAGCTCAGCGACGCAAATTCGGCGCATAGTCCAACGTGCTCTCCATCTTCGGGCGACCAGGTGACGCGATAGGTGTAGTGCTTGATGTTCATGGTCTGTGTATCGGTATTTGAGATCCAGTTTTAATGGTTGCCTTTATGGCGCCATGTGTCAACCCTCCCTCCGCACCCGCTGATCTCCCCCGCTCACAACTCCCGCGCCAACCGCAACCCATCCAACACCGCCGCATGCGTATTGCGCGCCGCCACCGCGTCACCAATCCGAAACAGCTGAAAACCGCCGCCCGGGTTGCTGGCCACGGTTTGTGCCTGGCTTGCAATCAGTTGGCCATAGTCCACCGCGCCCAGGTTGCTGGAATGGGGTTTGAGGGCGAAGTACAGGTCTTCCAGTGGCAGCGTGCCGTGGTTGACCACTACCTGGTCCACCACGCGCTCTTTGCGCACGCCGCCGTAGTCGCTGCCCAGCACCGCCAGCAGTTTGCCGCTTTGCGTGGGGTGGCGCGCCACCGATTCCAGGCGAAAGGTCACAGTAAATGTCACATCCAGCTTTTGCAGGCTACGCATATAGGGCACCAGGTTCATGGCCATCACCTCGGGCGCAAAGGTGCGGTCGGGGGTGGCAACTTCCAGGCGCGCGCCGCTTTGGGCAATCACTTCGGCCGCCTGCAGGGCCGAGTGGTCGCCCGCGTCGTCAAACAGCAGCACGTCTTGGCCGGGCTTCACGTCGCCGGCCAAGATGTCCCAGGCGGACACTACCAAGTCGTTGCCCGTGGCCAGCACATCGGTGTGCGGCAGGCCGCCGGTGGCGATGATGACCACGTCGGGGCGCTCGGCCATTACGGTGGCTTCATCCGCCAGGGTGTTGAATCGAAAAGTCACGCCGCGCTCTTCGCAGCGCGCCATGCGCCAGTCGATGATGCTGAGCATTTCTTTGCGCCGGGGGCTTAGGGCGGTGAGGCGAATTTGGCCGCCGGGCTTGGGTGCGGCCTCTAGCACGGTGACGGTGTGGCCGCGCTCGGCGCTCACGCGTGCAGCTTCCAGGCCGGCGGGGCCTGCGCCCACGATAAGCACTTTGCGCTTGGTGGGTGCTGGTGCAATGGCGTGGGGCAGGGTGAGTTCGCGCCCGGTAGACGGGTTGTGGATGCAATAGGCCTCGCCCCCTGCGTAAATGCGGTCCAGGCAAAAGTTGCCGCCCACGCAGGGGCGAATAGTGTCTTCGCGGCCCTCCACACTTTTGCGCACGATGTGCGGGTCGGCCATGTGGGCGCGCGTCATGCCCACCATGTCGAGCTTGCCGCTGGCAATGGCGTGGCGCGCGGTGTTCACGTCCTGGATCTTGGCCGCATGAAAGATGGGAATGTCCACATGCGCACGCAGGCTGCCGGCAAAGTCCAGGTGCGGCGCGCTGCGCATGCCTTGCACCGGAATCACGTCGGTCAGACCCGCGTCGGTGTCAATGTGGCCGCGGATGATGTTCAAAAAATCCACCATGCCCGATTGGGCCAGGTAGCGGGCAATGCCCAGGCCTTCGTCTTGCGTGAGGCCTCCGGGGCGCACCTCATCGGCCACGCCGCGCACGCCCAAAATAAAGTCCGGCCCCACGCGCTTGCGGATGGCCTGAATCACTTCCAGCGTAAAGCGCACCCGGTTTTCCAGTGGCCCGCCATAGGGCGCGTCCAGGGTGTTGGTGGACGGCGACCAAAACTGGTCCATCAGGTGACCATAGGCTTCGAGTTCCAGGCCGTCTACGCCTGCGGCGTGCATGCGCTCTGCGGCGTCGGCGTAGTCTTGGATGATGCGGGCAATGTCCCAGTCTTCCATGCGCTTGGGGAAGGCCCGGTGCGATGCCTCGCGCTCGTGCGAGGGAGACACCACCGGCAGCCAGTCGGCCTTGGACCAACTGGTGCGCCGCCCCAGGTGGGTGAGCTGAATCATCACGGCGGCGCCGTGCTCGTGGCAGGCGTCGGTCAGCTCGCGCATCCAAGGTACGACTTCATCCTTGTAAGCCAGGATGTTGTTGAACACCGGTGGGCTGTCGCGCGACACCGCCGCAGAACCCGCCGTCATGGTCAGCGCAATACCGGCCTTGGCGCGCTCTACGTGGTAGGCGCGGTACTTGGCCTTGGGCATGCCGTCTTCAGGATAGGCGGGCTCGTGCGAGGTGATCATCAGGCGGTTTTTAAGCCGCAGGTGCTTGAGCTGAAAGGGCTGGAGCAGGGGGTCGTTGGACTGGGCGCTGGACATGGTTTTTCTCAGTTGCTTCGCGAATTATCAATACCACTGGTCAGGCATAGACGCTTTTTTGCGGTCCATAAAGTCGCGGATGGATTCGTCCACCGCCACGTCCAGTTCCGGCGCCACATAGTCGGCCAGCGACTGTTTCCAGCGCTTGTTGGCGCGGGTGGCGGCGTCCGTCTCGCCGGCTTCGGTCCAGGTCTCAAACGGGGTGTCGTCCGAGATGCTGGAGTCATAAAACGCGGTGGTGTAGTTGGCCATGGTGTGGGCGCTGCCCAGGTAGTGGCCGCCGGGGGTAACCTGCTCAAAGGCGTTCATGGCCAGGGTGTTGTCGTCCACGGTAACGCCGCCCAGGTAGCTGTGCAGCGCGCCGCAAAAGTCGGCGTCCATCATGAATTTCTCGTAGCTCATGGACAGCAAGCCGTCCAAAAAGCCGGCCGAATGCAAGATGAAATTGGCCCCGCAGTGCACCGCCGACAACATGGACATCACGCTTTCCTGCATGGCCTGGCCGTCGGGCAGTTTGGACGTGGTGAAAGAGCCTGCGCAACGCAGCGGCAAATTCAGCCGCCGGGCCAGTTGCCCCACCACCATCGAACCAATGGCGGGTTCGGGCGTGCCAAAGGTGGGCGAGCCCGAGCGCAGCGACATGCTGCTTAAGAAGTTGCCATAAATCACCGGCGCACCGGGGCGCTCGAGCTGCGTCATGGCGCAGCCGACCATGGTCTCGGCGTGGGCCTGGGCAATCGCCCCGGCATTGGTGACCGGGCCCATCGCGCCGCCCAAAATAAAGGGCACGATCACGGCGGCCTGGTTGGCGCGGGCGTAGGCGCGGGCCGATTTGGTCATGGTGCCGTCCCACAATAGCGGCGAGTTGACGTTGACGTTGCCCAAAATCACGCAGTTTTTGTCCACAAAATCGGCGCCAAACAGCAGGCGGCTCATGGCAATTGAGTCTTCGGCGCGTTCCTCGGAGGTAATTGAGCCCATATAGCCCTTGTCTGAATAGCGCATGTGGGCGTAGACCATGTCCAGATGCCGCTTGTTGACCGGCACGTCGGTGGGTTCGCACACCGTGCCACCGCTGTGGTGCAGCCAGGGGGAGTTGTAGGCCAGCTTGATAAAGTTTTGGAAGTCGTCGAGCGTGCCGTAGCGCCGCCCGCGGTCCAGGTCCATCACAAAAGGCGAGCCATAGGCGGGTGAAAACACCACGTTGTTGCCGCCAATTTGCACCGAATGCGCCGGGTTGCGCGCGTGTTGGGTAAATTCTTTGGGCGCGGTTTTGAGCACTTCGCGCAGGTGGCCGGGTTCAAACTTCACCCGCATGCCGTCCACCTTGGCGCCGGATTTTTTGAACATCGCCAACACCTCGTCGTCGTCGCGGATGTCCAGGCCCACTTCGGCCAAGATGCGGTCGGCCGTGGCTTCGATCTTAAGCAGGCTTTCCTCGCCCATGATGTCGTAGGTGGGAATGACGCGCTTGATGTACGCCGGGCCTGTGATTTTGGCGTTGGGGTCGCGCCGCTCGCGTCCGCCGGTGCGCCGGTTGCGCTTGGGCTCTGTGGCGGCTAGTGCGGTGCCTTGGGTATCAGATTCACTCATGCCATGTTTCTCCGGGTTTGGGGGACAGTTCGCCGGATGATAGGTTCTAAATGACAGTTTGTGACCTGCCCGCGTTCTCATCCAACCCATCAATTAAATACATGCTAAAGCGCTTTGACCAGCCCGCCATGGGCAAGCTGATTACCTTTGAGGCG
>CAMDHS010000224.1 GCA_945898115.1 Comamonas sp. lk | reverse complement strand
ATGGGCCTGGTGGACAACGCCACGCCGCTGGTCACCGCCGTGCACGATTTGCAGGTGCTGGACAAAAAGCTTTTCCCCAGCCCCGACGACGTGCTGGTGGACTGGATTTGCACCCCCACGCGCAGCCTGCAAGTGCAGCGCGAAGCGGCGCGCCCGCGCGGGGTGAACTGGAAAGACATCACGCCCGAACAGGTGCGCGCCATTCCCGCGCTGGCCGAGTTGCGCCGTACCGTGGGTCTGGCCTGAAGCCCCCGCCCGATTGCTGCCACGCTGTGTTGCACCCCTTTCGTTAACGCTTATTTATCCGCTTTTCTCCGTTCCCCGCCACCCTCCTTTAACTACCTCTAGGACCTCACCATGAAAGCCTCCCGCAGACAGTTTCTCGCCACCTCCGCCGCCCTGGCCGCCGCCGCACCGCTGGCCGGTTGGAGCCAAACCTTGGCCAAGCTCACCATGCAAGCCGCCTGGGTGAACGACGCCGAATTCATGGGCTACTTCATCGCCATGGACAAGGGCTACTACAAGGCCGAGGGCCTGGAGCTGGCCTATCTGTCGGGCGGCCCCGATGTGATTCCTGAGGCTTCGCTCTTGTCCAAAAAAGCCGACATCTGCCTGACCACGGTGGAAACCGCCATCAAGGCCATCACCGACCAAAAGGCGCCGCTGGTCATCATCGGTGCGCAATACCAAAAGAACCCAGTGGGCATCGTCAGCCTGGCCAGCAAGCCGCTCAAGACGCCGCAAGACCTGATTGGCAAAACCATTGCCGTGCCGCCGGTCAACCGCCTGACCGTTGAGGCCATGCTCAAGCTCAACGGCATTGACAAGAGCAAGGTCAAGATCGTGCCCTACGCCTACGACCCCACGCCGTTAATCAAGGGCGAAATCGACGGCTCGCTCGACTTCACCACCAACGTGCCTTTCACCATCAAGAGCCTGGGCAAAGACGCTGCGAGCTTTTTGCTGGCCGACTTCAAGCTGCCGCTGTTTAACGACGTGCTGGTGGTTACCCAAGAAACGCTCAAGAACCGGCGCAAAGACATCGTGGCCTTTATGCGCGCCAGCCGCAAAGGCTGGGACGAGAACTTCAAGGACACAGCAGCCTACCCACCCAAGTTCAAAGACACCTGGTTCAAGGGCACCGGCCGCAGCGTGGAAAACGAGCTGTATTTCAACCAGGCGCAAAAGTCGCTGATCACCCACCCCAAAGGCGTTTTCGCCATGACCGACGAGGCCATTGCCAGCTGCATCGCCGCGCTCAATGCGGTGAATGTGAAGGCCGACAAGTCGCACTTCGACACCAGCTTGCTCAAAGAAATTTGAGATGCCCGATCGCGCGCGAGTGCAGCCCACGCCACGCCCACCCAACCGCGAATTGCGCATCGACCAGGTGCGCCGCAGCTTTGCGGTGGCCGGGGCGCCGCCCTTGGTGGCGCTGGACGGTGTGTCTTTGCACTGCCCCAGCGGCTCGTTTACCGCGCTCATAGGTCCCTCGGGCTGCGGCAAGTCCACCTTGCTGCGCCTGATTGCCGGGCTCGAGCAGCCCGACAGCGGCAGCCTGCAGATCGGTGGCGAGTCGCCGCTGGCCCTGCAGCGCCGGGGCAAGCTGGGGATTGCTTTTCAGGACGCGGCACTTTTGCCCTGGCGCTCGGTGCTGGACAACGTGCGCCTGCCCCTGGATGTGATCGGCGGGGCCACGGCCGCAGACTTGCAGCGCATTGGCACGCTGGTGGAACTGGTGGGATTGCGCGGCTTTGAGCATGCGCTGCCTTCGCAGCTCTCGGGCGGCATGCGCCAGCGCGTGGCAATTGCGCGCGCGCTGGTCACCCAGCCTGAGGTGCTGTTGTTGGACGAACCCTTTGGCGCGCTCGACCAGCTTTTGCGCCGCAGCATGAACCTGGAGTTGCAGCGCATCTGGATGGAGCGGCCCACCACCACGGTGCTGGTAACGCACGGCATTGACGAGGCGCTGTTTTTGAGCGACCGCGTGGCGGTGATGCAAAGCAAACCCGGGCGCATCAGCGAAGTAATCGATGTGCCCTTTGCCCGCCCGCGCAGCGTGGAGCTTTTCAACACGCCCGAATTTCGCGCGCTAGAAGACCATGTGGCCCATATCTTGTACCGCAGCGATGCGCCCTAGCGTGCGCCAACACCGCTGCCCGCCATGAGCGCCGCAAAGCCTTCGCGTGCCGCCTTGTGGGGCCTCTTGCTGTTGCTGGCCGTGTGGGAACTCGCCGGGCAAATGCAGTGGGTGGGCCAGGGCGCGCTGCCTGCGCCTTCGGCCATATTGCGCCAAGGCTACCTGGACCGCGCCGACTATCCCGCCCACCTGTGGGGCACGCTCAAAACCGCGCTGGCCGGTTTTGCCATTGGCAACCTGGTGGCTGTGGCCCTGGGCATGCTGTTTGCCTGGTACCGCCCGGCCGCTCGCCTGATGGCCGGGGTCAACGTCACCCTGTTTGCCATGCCGGCCATTGCGCTGGTGCCGATATTGGTGATCGCCCTGCCCGGTGACGCGCCGCGTGTGGTGCTGGCGGCCTTGTCGGTCTATTACCCCACCATGGTGGCCACCGTGCTGGGCCTGACCCAGGTGGACGCCCGCCTGGTAGATCTGGTGCGCGTGTACGGCGGGCGCGAGGCGCAGGTGCTGCGTTGGGTGCGCCTGCGCAGCGGCCTGCCCGCCTTGTTGTCGGGCTTGCGGGTGGCCGCACCGGCGGCGGTGCTGGGCTCTTTGCTGGCTGAGTTTGGCAGCGGCGGCAGCGCGGGCCTGGGCACATATTTGATCGGCTCGCTGGGCCGGGGCGACCCGGCGCGGCTGTGGGGCATTGGGCTGATGGCCACGGCCATTAGCGGCGCGGCCTACCTGCTGGTGGACCAGATTGCGCGCCGCTTTGCCGGCAACACCCAAAGCGCCAGCACGCCGCTGGGCTTTGTGCCGGGCGCCAATCTAGAGTCGCCTGCCCGGCGCTGGTTGCTGCGCGCCGGCGCCTTTGCCATGCCTTTTGTGCTGTGGTGCGCGGTCATTGCCGGGTTTGAGGCGCTGGGCGTGTCTGAGATTGTGCTGCGCTGGCCGCTAGGCGTGGTGGAGCATTTGTTTACCCAAGACAGCGCGGGCGACAACCGCGCGCAGCTGCTCGCGGCCCTGGCCGAAACCCTGCCCTACACGCTGCTGGGCATGCTGGCTGGCCTGGCCGTGGCGCTGGTGTTGGCGGTGGCCACCACGGTGTGGCGCGGCCTGGGCCACAGCTTGTTGCCGCTGGCGCTGATAAGCCAGTCCATGCCGCTGGTGGCGCTTACGCCCCTGGTGGTGCTGGTGTTTGGCCGGGGCACGGCGGCCATATTGGTCGTTACAGTGTCGGTCACGTTTTTTCCGGCCTTTGTCACCATCGCCCAGGGCCTGGCCCTGGTGCCGGCCAGTGCGCATGATTTTGTGCGCGTCTACGGCGCCGGGCGCTGGCGCCAGTTGCGCCTGATTGCGCTGCCCTGGTCTTTGCCCTATTTGTGTGCAGCGGCCCGACTGGCCGCGCCGCGCGCCTTTTTGGGCGTGATGATTGCCGAATGGCTGGCCACCGGCACCGGCATTGGCAATTTGCTCAATGTCTCGCGCGGCATGCTCGATTTCGGAATGATCTGGAGCGTGGCCGTGGTCGCCATCGCCATTGCCGTGGCCCTGAACAGCGCGGTGGCACTGATCGAGCGCAGCGTGTTGCGCCGCTACGCCATGGCGCCCGCGCCCTGAACGTGGCCCGCGCGCCGCCCCCATATTCATCTATTTTTGAAAGCACCCCATGCAACCAGACCGCACGGACTCCAGCACCCGCGGCCAGCCAGCCGAGCACATTGACCATCCGGACCACAAAAGCACGGTGCGCGAACGCGTGTTTGCCGACCTGCGCCAGGTGGCTTTTCCAGACAGCCGCTTTCACTACGATTTTGGTGAGTTCATCACCGACTTTGTGGGCAGCAGCGCCGCCACCGACCGGCTGATGGCGCACCGCTTTTACCAAGACGCACAGTGCATTTTCATCACCCCGGACAACTGCATTGAAGAGCTGCGCTACCGCACCCTGTGCGAGGGCAAGCTGATTTTGATGACCACCTATTCCATCAAACGCGGCTTTTGGCTGCTGGACCCGGCCAAGATTCCCAAAGACCGTTACCTGTACGCCGCCACCCTGGACGGCATGGAGCGCCACGGCACGCAAATGTCGCTGGCGCAGATTCGCAGCCACCTGCCCACGCTGGACTACATGATTACTGGCACCGGCGCCATCAACGAACAAGGCGTGCGCTTTGGCAAAGGCCACGGCTTTTTTGACGCCGAGTGGGGCATGCTATACCGCATCGGCAAGATATCGGCCGCCACGCCCACCGCCGCCCTGGTGCACGACTGCCAGGTGCTGACCGAAACCCTGTACCCCGAGGTGTTTGACACCGTGGCCGACGCGATTTTTACGCCCACCCGCACCATTGAGGTAGCCCACCCGCACAAGCCACGCTGCGGCATCGTCTGGGACTTGCTCGATCCGCATATGCTTGCCACCATTCCGCCGCTGCAAGAGCTCCAAGCCATGGAGGCATCTTTGCCGCCCCTGGCCGCCTGAGCCGCACCTTTTTGACTTTTTACCAAGCACCCGCCATGGACTTTTCCCACCTTAGCCGCGCCCACATCCCCGCACTCCTGGCGCGCATGCCCAAGGCCGAGTTGCATATCCACATTGAAGGCTCGCTAGAGCCCGAGCTGATTTTTGAATTGGCCCGCAAAAACGGCGTGGCGCTGGCCTACCCGAGCGTGGAGGCGTTGCGCGCGGCCTATGCTTTTACCGACCTGCAAAGCTTTTTGGATTTGTACTACGCCGGGGCCTCGGTGCTGATCGACGAGAGCGATTTTTACGCCATGGCCATGGCGTATTTCAAGCGCGCGCACGCCGACCACGTGGTGCACGCCGAGCTGTTTTTTGACCCGCAAACCCACACCGAGCGCGGCGTGGCCATGGGCGCAGTCATCGGCGGGCTGGCGCGCGCCTGTGCGGACGCCCACACCCAGTTTGGCATCAGCGCCAGTTTGATTTTGTGCTTCTTGCGCCATTTGTCTGAGGCGTCTGCCATCGAAACGCTGCAAACCGCCTTGCCCTACCGAGCGCACTTTGTCGGCGTGGGCCTGGACTCGGGCGAACGCGGCAACCCGCCCGAAAAGTTTGCCACCGTGTTTGC
>CAMDHS010000223.1 GCA_945898115.1 Comamonas sp. lk | reverse complement strand
TGAGTTATGAACTACTTGCAGGGCGACCACCACAATGGCGGGCCGCAAACGCCGCGCCATTGTGCCTTGTCCACCCGGACACATCTGCTAAAGCGTTCGCTGAAGGCTCCAAAGCCCAAGCAACGCGAATTGTTGTTTTTATTTGGAGTAACCCACATGGCGAACGATTTTCTATTCACATCCGAGTCCGTATCAGAAGGCCACCCCGACAAGGTAGCCGACCAGATTTCTGACGCAATCCTCGACGCGATTTTCAAGCAAGACCCAAAGTCCCGCGTGGCCGCTGAAACGCTGTGCAACACCGGCTTAGTGGTGCTGGCCGGCGAGATCACCACCAACGCGCACGTGGACTACATCCAGGTAGCGCGCGACACCATCAAGCGCATTGGCTACGACAACACCGAATACGGCATCGACTACAAAGGCTGCGCGGTACTGGTAGCGTATGACAAGCAAAGCAACGACATCGCCCAGGGCGTGGATCACGCCTCTGACGACCACCTCAATACCGGTGCTGGCGACCAGGGCCTGATGTTTGGCTACGCCTGCGACGAGACGCCCGAGCTGATGCCCGCGCCCATCTACTACGCCCACCGCCTGATGGAGCGCCAGGCCCAGTTGCGCAAAGACGGACGCATGCCCTTTTTGCGCCCAGACGCCAAGAGCCAGGTCACCATGCGCTATGTGGACGGCAAGCCCCACAGCATTGACACCGTGGTGCTGTCCACCCAGCACAGCCCAGACCAGTCGCACGACCAGCACAGCATGAAGGCCAGCTTTACCGAAGCCATCATTGAAGAGCTGATCAAGCCCGTGTTGCCCAAGGAATGGCTGCAAAACACGCGCTATTTGGTCAACCCCACCGGCCGTTTCGTCATCGGCGGCCCCCAAGGCGACTGCGGTTTGACCGGTCGCAAGATCATTGTGGACACCTACGGCGGCGCCTGCCCGCACGGCGGCGGCGCTTTTTCTGGCAAAGACCCGTCCAAGGTGGACCGCTCTGCGGCTTACGCCGCCCGCTATGTGGCGAAAAACGTGGTGGCCGCCGGTTTGGCCAAGCAATGCCAGGTGCAAGTGGCCTACGCGATTGGCGTGGCCCAGCCCATGAACATCACGGTCTACACCGAAGGCACTGGCGTCATGTCCGACGACAAACTGTCGGCCTTGGTGGCAGAACACTTTGACCTGCGCCCCAAAGGCATCATCCAGATGCTCGATTTGCTGCGCCCCATCTACGAAAAGACCGCTGCTTACGGCCACTTCGGCCGTGAAGAACCCGAGTTCACCTGGGAACGCACGGACAAAGCAGCGACGCTGCGTGCAGCGGCGGGCCTGTGAAACAGGCTTTTGCGTCAGCAAAAAACTGCTTTGCGCCGAAGGCACAAGGCAGCGGCGGGCCTGTGAAGCAGGCTTTTGCGTTAGCAAAAAACTGCTTTGCGCCGAAGGAACAAGGCAGCGGCGGGCCTGTGAAACAGGCTTTTGCGTCAGCAAAAAACTGCTTTGCGCCGAAGGAACAAGGCAGCGGCGGGCCTGTGACCCAAACGCACTGAACCCATGAAACTCCAGACACAACGCTTCATAGACCGCTGGGTAGGCCAGCTGCTGTGCGCCGGGGTGTCGGGGTGGGTTCGCTTGACTTCGGGAAATAAGCCCGCGCCCGCGATCGCCAAGGATGCCAAAAACATACTGGTGATCTTGCTGTCCGAGATGGGCAGCATCGTGCTGGCCGGGCCCATGTTTGCGCAACTGCGCCGCCAGTACCCGCAGGCCAAGATCCATATTCTGCAGCTCAAGAAAAACCAGGAGGTGTCCAAACTCCTGCAACTCACCGAGTCTGAGAACATGCACAGCCTGGACGACAGTTCGGGCGGCGCGCTGGTTGGCGACATTATCAAAGTAAGCCTGGCGATGCGCCGCTTGGCGCTGGACGCGGTGATTGACTGCGAGCTGTTCTCGCGGGTGAGCGCCCTGCTCTCGTTTAGCACCGGCGCGCCGGTGCGCGTGGGCTATACGCCGCACACGCAAGAAGGCCTGTACCGCGGCAGCTTTATCAACCACGCCATTCCCTACAACCCCTACCAGCACATCAGCAAGCAGTTTTTGTCGCTGGTCGATGCGCTGGGCAGTGCCGGCAGCACGCCGCGCAACAAGGCTGCAGCCATTCGCGACCTGCCCACAGACACCGAACTCTCGGTGCGCTTTAGCGACGCCGAACTGGCAAGCTACAAAGACAAGGTCCACGCCGACCATGCAGTGACCACGGGCCGCAAGCTGGTGCTGCTGTACGCCGGCGGCGGCATCTTGCCCGAACGCGCTTGGCCCGCCGCGCACTATGTGCGCGTGGCGCAAGGCCTGTGCGCCGCAGGCTTTGCCGTGGGCCTGATTGGCCTCAAAGACGACGCGCAACTGGCCAAAGACTTGATGGCGCAAATCAAGAACGAGGCCTGCATTGACCTGACCGGCTATACCCGCAGCATCCGCGAGCTGCTGATGCTGTTCCATGCTTCTGCACTGCTGATCACCAACGACGGCGGCCCAGGCCACTTTGCCACGCTCACACCCATCCAAACCATGGTGTTCTTTGGCCCCGAGACCGGCAAGCTCTATGGCCCCTTGGGCACGCGCAACATTATTTTGGAAAGCGGCATGGCCTGCTCGCCGTGTCTGTCGGCCTACAACCACCGCCTGACCTTTTGCGATGGCGACAACCAGTGCCTCAAGCGCATCGCGCCCGACCCGGTGCTCGCCAGTGCGCTGGAATTCTTGCAAGGCGCTACGGCATGAGCGCAGCCGAAGGCTGGCAAGCCCGCGCCTTACACACCCTGACCCAGCTCACGCGCTTTCGTTACCTAAAGTTTGGCATGGTCGGGGCCAGCGGCACGGTGGTCAACATTGCTGTGCTTTACCTGTGCCACGAATACCTGTTCCAGTCCATCGAAGGCCCTCAGGGCAAACCCTGGGCCTCTTTGGCGGTAGCCATTGCGGTAGCCACGGTCAATAACTTCACCTGGAACCGCCTATGGACCTGGGCCGACCGGGTGCAGGCGCAGCGCGAGGCCTCTGTCGCGTCCGACGAAGTGCGTGCGCCCCATCTGGGCGCGCAGCTGCTCAAATATGCGCTGGCTTCGTGGTTTGGCATTGCGCTTCAATACACGTTGACGCTGTGGCTGGCGCACCTGATGCATTACATGTTGGCCAATGTGATTGCCATCGTGATTGCCAGCGTGAGCAACTTTTTGGCCAATGACCGCTGGACTTTTCGCAAGTCTTAAGACCGCGCCATGACGGGCCCCGCCACCGCCCCGAACCCAGAGCGCGCGCACACGGGCGCTGATTCCACGCCGCTGTGGCCCTGGCTGGTGCTGCTGGCCTTGGCTGTAGCCCTGTATTTTTTTGGCCTGGGCAGTTTTTACGCCCCCACCAACGGCGACGAGATGGTCTACATCCACATCGCCCGCCTCACGGCCGAAGCCGGCCAGTGGCTGCCACTAGTTTCTGACCTGGGCAATATGCGCAACACCAAGCCGCCGCTGCTGTTTTGGCAGGCGCTGGTGGCCGGCGACTGGGGCGCGCACTGGACGCTGTTTGCGCTGCGCCTGCCCAGCGTGGTCTACACGCTGCTCACCGCGGCTGCCGTGGCTTGGTTCACCCAGCGCCTGCGGGGCAACTGGCGCACGGGCTTGCTGGCGGCGGTCTTGTACCTGGCGTTTTTTTCCAGCTTTCGCTACGGGCGGGTGTACCTGACGTCGGCCCCTGAGACCTTTTGGCTGGCGCTGCCAATGTGGACGCTGCTGTGGAGCCAGTTGCGCTCCCAAAACCCAACGGGCAGCGCCTGGGCCCCAACGTGGCTGGCCCGCCCCGGCGTCTGGAGCCCCGTGCCTGTGCTGCTGTGGTTCGGCCTGTTTGGCTTTTGCATGGGCCTGGGCCTGCTGTACAAATCGTTTGCGCTGGTGGCGCCGGCCGCTGCCACGCTTTGGTGCGCACTGCTGGCGGGCCAGCCATTGCGCGTGCACCACGCCCTGCGCAGCAGTGTGGCGGTGGCTTGGAGCGCGCTGCTGGCGCTGGGCGTGTTTGGGCTCTGGTTTGCGCTGGACCCGGACCCGGCCGCCGTCTGGCAAGAGTTTGTACTGGGCGAAAACGCCGGCAAGATGGCGGGCAGCCAGGGCTATTGGCACGCCGCCCTCTGGGGCGACTACCCGATTTGGACGCAGCTGCTGGCCTACCTGGAAAACGCCGGGCTCTTGTGGTTTGTGGTGATGGGCCTGGCCTGGGCCGGTGCCAAGGCTCTGTTTAACGGCAAACGCTGGGCACACATCCCGGCGCCTGAACGCACGCTGTGGCTGTGGCTGCTGGTGTGGCTGGTGATCTTCAGCCTTCCCAGCCAGCGCTCGGCGCGCTATGTGATTCCGGCCATGCCCGCGCTGGCCATGCTGCTGGCACTGTACTGGGAGCGGGTGGCCCGCTTGTGGTTTTTGCTCACCCTGGCCATGACCAGCACGGCGGTGGTGCTGCTCGGGCGTTTTGCCTGGGTGATGGGCGACATGGACATCGGCACGCCCGCCCTGCGCTGGGCCGCCATGCTGGCGGTGGCCGTGGGTCTGGCGGCGGCACTCGCTGGCTGCCTGCGGCGAGACTGGAGCCGCAACGCCACGCTGCTGGCCTGCCTGGGCGTTTATGCCAGCTTTGGCCTGATGGTCGCCCCGCTGGACAGTGCGCGGGCCCAATACAGCCCCGCCGCCCTGGCGCAATTGCAGGGCAAGCGCGTGGCCGTGCCCAACGGCTTTACCGGCCAGTACGAGCGCTTTCACTTCTTTATGCCGCACAGCACGCTGGTGCCGTTTGACGTGGCGGGCCGAAACACCGGCGCGCTGCGCCCCGAAATGCCTCCAGCCGAGCGCCTGGCTTTCTTGCTGGCGTCTTTTGACGCTGTGGTCTGGCTAGACGACGATTCCCAAGCCACTGCCCCAAGTTGCGCGCCCACCTGCCGCGTGCTGGGCTACCGCTGGCATGTCAAAAGCCGCCACAAGAGTGGCGAAGTGACCCTGGCCAATGTCTGGTACCCGCAGCAGTGGCTATTTGGGCGGGAATGGCTGCTGCTGCCGGGGGCGGCCAACTAGGTTCGGTAGGCGTAACCGGTTCCAAGCGTTGGCGCCCTAGCCCGGACTGCCAAAACGCGGGCGGAGCACGCAAATCTCCCATCGCGTTCGGCACATT
>CAMDHS010000222.1 GCA_945898115.1 Comamonas sp. lk | reverse complement strand
CTCGCTCTACACATTGCTACAGATTTTGTCGGTGTCGGTTTTCGAGAAAACCCTGATTTCATGCGCCTTGCAGCCCGGCACCCGCACAACAGAAATACCGCCCAGCGCTAACCAGTTGAATTTGTTCACTTTTTAACCGGACACTACTGGTTTGAAGTAGATAAGAAAGGAACGTGCTCAGTTGACTGAGGTGTCAGAGCGTTTCCTGCGTCAACTGCGCCAGTAAATGATCAAAGGCCTCAACAGCCAGTTGCATGTCGTCGCTGGTGGTGGACTCCAGCGGGTTGTGGCTGATGCCAGCGTTCTGGCCGCGCACAAACAGCATGGCCTGGGGCAGGATGTCGTGCAGCTTCATGGCATCGTGGCCTGCCCCGCTGGGCATGCGGTGCAGCGGTACGCCGAGGGATGCAACTGCATGCTCCCAGCGTTGCTGCCATTGCGGGGCGCTGGGCGCGGCGCTGGCGCGCATGGTCTCGGTCAGGTTCAGCCGCAGACCGCGGGCCGCGGCAATGGATTGGGCTTGGGCCAGTACATCGCCGACCAGGGCATCACGTTGGGTGTCCGACGGCGCACGCATATCCAGCGAAAACGCGCAGCGCCCTGGCACCACATTGATGGATCCGTTGGGCACATGGAGGATGCCCACAGTGCCTACCGAATCGCCGTCAGCTCTGGCACGTCGCTCCACGTAAAGCATCAGCTCGGCAACGCCCACGGACGCATCGGATCGCATGGACATAGGGGTGGTTCCGGCGTGGCAAGACACGCCGATCATCTCGCCTGTAAAGCGCGCACTGGCATTTATGGAGGTGACTATGCCCAGTGGTAGGTTCAGCTCGTTGAGCACGGGACCCTGCTCAATGTGTACCTCCACAAAACCCAGGTAGTTGCCCGCTTTACGCTTGATTTTGGGAATGTCTTGTATGCGCAGGTCGGCATTTTGCATAGCGTCGCGCATGCTGACGCCATCGGCGTCCAGCTGCTCCAGCCACTCGGGTTTGAAGTCCCCGGTTAGCGCGCCCGAGCCCAGGAAGGTAGCCTTGTAGCGCTGGCCCTCCTCCTCTGAAAAACCTATGATTTCCAGACCAAAGGGCAGGCGCCTGCCCTGTTGGTGGAGCTGCTGCACGCAGGCCAGTGGCACATAAATACCCAGACGACCGTCGTACTTTCCACCATTGCGCACAGTATCAAAATGGCTGCCGGTCATCAGTGCCTTGGCCTGCGTTCCGTCGCCCTTGTAGATGCCGATCACATTGCCGACCGCGTCGATATGCACGCTGTCGCAACCGGCATCTAGCATGTCTTGCTGGATGCGCTGTGCGCAGGTACGGTGCGCGTCGGTCAGGTACGTGACGGTGAGTTGGCCCAGCACAGCAAAGCTCGGATCGCTGAATTGCGCCAGCGCTTCCTGCCAGTCCCAGACCTGGTTGCCGCGTTCAATCGAGGCGCCGAACTTGTCGTTCAGACGGATCTCGGCAATGCGGTGCACATTGCGCAAACACTCTTGTAGTTCGTAATCTGGGTGGCCGTGCAGGCGACGCTCCAGGGTGGCAATGATCTCGGTCTTTTGCATTCCCACACCGCGCGTGCCACGCACCGCAACAATGAAAGGAAATCCGAACTTGGCGTTGTAGGCGGCGTTGAGCTGCTGGATAGTTTCAAACTCTAACGGGGTGCATTGGGTCAGGCCGGCTTTGCCTTGCTCGTTGGTGGATTCGGCGGTCAGGCTTTTGTCCACCATGGCCTTGCCGGCCAGCTCAGGGTGGGCACGTAAGAGCGCCAGTTGAGCTTCCTTGGCCGCGGTACTAACGATTTGAGCCATGGCGTGCTTAAGTTGTGCCAGCGACAGGAAGGGGCGCTGCTTCAGGGCGGCGCGGGCGATCCAGGGCGAGTGCTCATACAGGCCGTCCAGCATGGCGCAGGCCTCATCGAGTGAAGCGGCGTTAATCTGCTCCAGGGTGATGGTGGATTCGTTCATGCGGCCGCCTCTGCGTCAAATGGATGCGTGGCCTTCCAGTGCTGCGCAATGTCTAACCGCTTGCAGACCCAGACCTTGTCGTGGTGCTGGATATGGTCCAAAAAACGCTGCAGCGCCGTGATGCGCCCGGGCCGGCCCAACAGGCGGCAATGCATGCCAATGCTCATCATTGAGGGCTGGTTCAGGTCGCTGGGGTCGCCCTCGGCATAGAGGATGTCGAAGGTGTCCTTCAAATACTGAAAGAAAGGGTCGGCGTGCGAATAGCCCTGGGGCAGCGCAAAGCGCATGTCGTTGCAGTCCAGGGTGTAGGGCACGATGAGGTGTGGCACCACGGTGCCGTCGGTTTTCTTGACCTTCATCCAGAAGGGCAAGTCATCTCCGTAGTAGTCGCTGTCGTATTCAAAGCCGCCGTAATCGGCCACCAGACGGCGCGTGTTGGGGCTGTCGCGCCCGGTGTACCAGCCTAAGGGGCGACTTCCCGTTAGGCGGGTGAGGATGTCCATGCCCTTTTGCATGTGCTCGCGCTCCACGGATTCCGGCAGGCTCTGGTAGTGAATCCAGCGCCAGCCGTGGCAGGCGATCTCGTGACCCAGCTCCTAGTGCGGCGCAGAGTTCGGGGTGGCGCTCCAACGCCATACCCACGCCAAACACGGTCAGCGGCAGGCCCCGCTTTTCAAACTCGCGCAGGATGCGCCAGACGCCCGCGCGCGAGCCGTATTCGTAAATACCCTCCATGCTGATATGGCGCTCTGGGTAGCTGGCGGGGTTAAACATTTCCGACAAAAACTGCTCGGAACCTGCATCGCCATGCAGCACGCTGTTTTCGCCGCCCTCTTCATAATTCAACACAAACTGCACCGCCACGCGTGCCCCATCTGGCCAGGCGGCGTGAGGAGGTTTAGGACCGTAACCGGCCAAGTCGCGGGGGTAGTCGCGGGTGCTGTCGTAATGAATCATGGTATTGAGGGCGGTTGGAACGAACGTTTGTTCTAGAAGTGGTATTCGGCGCGCACCATCCAGGTCTTGGCCAGGGCGCCGCCCTTGTAATACGCGTTGGTGTTGTCGTTACCAAACTTGTTATTCCAGTATTGATATTCGGCGCCGACGCGGAAGGTCTTGGGTTTGGCGCCCAGCGCACCGCTTAGGTCATACATGACTTGCATATCCACATTGGTCTCTGCTGCCGTATCGCCGCCAAACTCATTCTTTCCTTTTTCGGAAATGAAGCTTGCAAAGCCTTCAAAAGCGAGTGGCATATCAGTAAATGCCAATGGAATGCCCCAGGTCACGCTGACCATGGGGTGGGGCGCGTAGTTGTAACGTGGCGTGGCAACACTGGTGAAGGTGCTGTACGGGGCATTGCTTTCCCACAAGCCCAAGAGCGCCACGTTCAAAAACCCAGGCACATCAAGCATCAGAGATGGGCCGGCCACCAGCATGCGCTTTTTGGAGTTGTAGCCTGCGTCGTTTTTGGTGTTGTAGTCAAAACCGGCCACCAGACCGATGCCGCGCACCGGGCCCATTTTGTAGTTCGACCCGGTGACCTTGCCCAGGTCTAGCGTGTGGCGGTAAACCACATACACCTCTTGTGCGCCGCTGGTTGCAGCCTTGCCGCCGGGGTCTTTTTCGTCCGACATCAAGAGGTCGGCATTAAAGAAGTTTGAACCATATTTGTAGCCACTAGCGTGGTTGAGACTAATGATGTCTTTGGTAATCGCGTTGGCGTTGACCGGCTCGGCAAAGCTGGTGCCGTAACGGTAGCCGATGGAGGTGTCGCTCCAGTCTGCGGCTTGGGATGCCGCACCGATAAGGGCGATGGTGGAGAGCGCGAAAATTTTGCAGATGTTGTTCATGGGGATGTTCCTAAGGATTGAAAATTGAAGGCTGGCGATAAAAATGATTTGCTTTTGCGGCAGGGTATGGGGCTGCAGTTCAATGGGAATCTGCCGACTTGGCTGCTTCGATGGCAGCCGCGGTATCTCCCTTTGCGCCATTGAAGAATATGTTCAATACGACGGCAGCCAAGGCGGTCAGCAGAATGCCGGACTCCAGCAGGGGGTGCAGGGCATGGGCCATCTGCTGCGCCCAGCGCGGCGCGACCAGGGGGATGAGACCGAAGCCCACCGACAGTGCGACGATGTAAAGGTTGTTGCGGTTGCCCTTGTAGTCAACGGTAGACAGGATGCGGATGCCGGTGGCTGCCACCATGCCGAACATGACCAGCCCTGCGCCGCCGAGCACGAATTGCGGAATGGCTTCCACAAATGATGACATTTTAGGTATAGTTCCCAGAATGACCATTATGATGCCGCCGGCCACGCAGACCCAACGGCTCTTGACACCGGTTACACCCACCAGGCCAACATTCTGCGAGAAGCTTGTGTAGGGGAAGGTGTTGAAGATGCCACCTATCAACGTGCCGAGGCCGTCGGTGCGCAAGCCGGCTGCCAGCTCTTGCTGGCTGATTTTCTTTCCGGTGATGTCGGACAGCGCCAGGAACATACCAGTGGATTCGATCATCACCACAATCATCACCAGCGACATGGTCAAAATCATGACGATGTCGAAGGTGGGCATACCGAAGGCAAAAGGCGTGACCACATCAAACCAATGGGCCTTACCGACCTTGTCGAAGTTCATCTTACCCATGCCAATGGCCACCACGCAGCCCGCCACAATGCCCAACAGGACCGAGATGTTGGCAACAAAGCCTTTGGCGTACTTGACCAGCAGCAGAATGAACAGCAGCACGGCGCCTGCGATGGCCATGTTGTCCAGCGCGCCATAGTTGAGGTTGTCGATCATGGGGATGGGGCCTGGCAGCTTCATGGCTGGGGCGCTGGCCACGGCGGCGGGCGCCGAAGCGGCGGCTGCGGCAGCCGTTGCCTTGACTCCGTCAACCATGGCCACCAGCTTGGGTACGTCCACGCTTTGCGCCAGGTTGGCGGGCCCGCCCATGGCCCAGCCCACGCCCACGCGCATCAGGCTGATGCCAATAATGGCGATGATGGTGCCAGTGACCACCGGAGGGAAAAAGCGCAGCAGCTTGCTGATCACCGGCGCGATGAGCATGGAGACAATGCCCGCCCCTATGATCGCTCCGAAGATTGCGCGCGCACCGTCCACGCCGGGCATAGCATTGGCAAAGGCCACCATGGGGCCTACTGCTGCGAAGGTCACGCCCATCATCACCGGCAGCCTCACGCCAAACCATTTGGTCATGCCCATGCTTTGAATCAGCGTGACGATGCCGCAGGCGAAGAGGTC